>JABHSO010000132.1 GCA_018669845.1 Gammaproteobacteria bacterium
AAAAATAGACGCACTTGACACTGCTGTGAACGTAAAGCATAAGGCCACAGCCAATAAAACTATAGATAATGTTTTTTTCATGATCAACTCAACCGAGTAGCCTGGGAAGCAATATTTTAATATTTTTAATAAATTATCATGAAAAATGCTACCAGATATATCTGTACAGCTTTGCCTCTGTACTTTAAGCATTTCTAAAGGCCCAGATTGACAGTAACTTTCACCTTTAAATGGGGTTCCAGGTTCAGCTAGCACTAATACCAATTCAACTTCATTTATATCTCCTTCAGCTCCAAAATATCCTCTAGGAATATATCCTTCAGAAGGGATCCATACTACATGATTTTTGCAGGCTCTTAGCAAACCGACACATGGCCTATATGCATTTATCAATAGATCTTCTAGCATGCTGTTTAAATCTCATTCTTCAGGCACATAAGAGTGAATCCTACAGAGACCATCTTAAATGAGAAAGAAAGTGACTGTAAAGCCCTAGATATCGGCTTTCGGCGAAGAACATCAGCCAGCCCCCGCCCCCCCAATGGCATTCACTTAAGAAACTTAGTCATTCACTTAAGGATTTGGTTTTGTGCCAGGTCAAATCTCCTGCCCAGAGATTATGCGGTGATGGGCAGCGCTTCATGAGTAGGCTTTGCAGGTTTAGGTGGTTTCCATTTTCCTATCGGTTTTCTTGATCGTCGATCATAAGAACGATTGGGTCGCACCTTTTGTCGGCACGATGAGATGCTGGCGATAATGCTATTAATTGTTTTACTGACCAATGCCACTTGCTGTAGTAGTAAACCTTCAATATTTCTTGCCACCGTGACTAAAGCATTTTTGAAGTTGGCTTTTGTTTCTTCAGCTTTACCCAAATGCGTTGATGTATTGAAATGGTCTTCGCTGTGGTTTGAAAAAATTCTTGTCAAGGTAATCAGAATAAAATGGGCAAAAAGTTCCTGCTTGACGCCTCGCTCACTTTGTGCGTGAAATTCCTCTATGGTCATTAATTGTTTGGAGACTTTGTAAAGCTCTTCTACGCCCCAGCGTGAATGGTAAATATCAGACAAGTCTTCAATACGATACTTTTGTTGATCCAGCAATGTGGTTCCTAAAATATAGATCGTGCCTGCTACGGTATATTTCACAAGGCGTAGACTGATTGCCTTATTATCAGCTCCTTTTCGAGCTTCCGGGTTGGGGATTTCAACCACTTTATCTTTTTCATTGCAGGCAATAAAAGCATCAATGATTTTGTTGGCTTTATTTCTTAATCGGAATACCGGGTGAATGCCATGCTTTACATGCTCATCCAGCATCGCATAGGAAAAGTAACCCCGGTCATAAATCACCACATCACTTTCTGATAGAGATGTCAGGTGAGCCAGCGCCAGCTTCCTCTCGTCATTGTGTGAGACAAGCTCAAAATCGATCGGTATTTTCGACTTCAATTGGTATAAGCAGCTCAGTAATCCTTGAGGATAGTGGGCGTTGTCAGATGGGGTACGATAACCGTGTTTGATTAATGGGCGCGGCAGGTTCATCTTTGAGCCATCAACGGCAAAAATGTGATGCCCTTTCCAGCAATAATCCCTGTTGGATGGGTTGTAATGCTTGAGAATTTCCTTGTGCAGGATAGTAAATATTTTTTCATCCATCTTGTTTCGAGCCGCGCAAAATGCAGAGGCGGCAACGGGTGATGCCTGGGGTAAAGCAATACCCAGAGTGCGGCATTGATCCCAAAGTTCTGAGATGGTTGTACCATAGCCCTGATTGTTTTTTGAAAAGACCAGGCGAAAAATAAACAGCACGATCAATAAGCTATTCAGGATTCGCTGACGTTTTTGCCATTGCGCATCAAAATCACTGGCTACAGCGGTGACAGTACCTATGATGTTTTGCCAACAATGAATAAAGGGGTCGTTAGAGTGACAGGCTTTAACCACGCTGACCTTGCGCTTTTTTAGAGGTACTGGACCGTTGATGAGTATGGATTTTGTATTTCTCAGCAAAGGGTATACATAAACAGCTTTCGGCGTTTTTTGGCTTTTGGTGGTTCCACGTGTTCCGGTCTGCCCCAGGAAAATCCAGTTTGCCGCCCGGTAACAGGTCGCATTGAACTTTGAGGTATCTACAAAGGTTTCCAGTAACACGGGTCGGTAACCGTGTCGTGTGTTCCAGTCATCAGCAAGCTGCCTGGCGGCAATTGACAGGACTTTGGATGCCAGGTTTTTAACGCTCACCCAGGGCAATATGAGAAAGCGGTTATTATTAACCACCAGATCCAGATGTTTTTTATAAGCTTTATCCTGCCAGCCTATCCATTCATCACGACAGCTTAGCCTCTTGCAGGCATAGGAAAACATCAGGCAGCCGAGCTTTCGGTTCTGATGATCAATAATGAAGTAACGTATATGAGGACCAATGGGACGTTTATAGCCTAAATAATGGTATCGGTCGATAAACTCATTCCACAGGGCGATATCGCTTTTGTCGGTGACCACTTGCAATCTGATCGGTGATAATTGACTCAGCTTGTCATCAATGCCTGTTGGCTCTTTAGCAGAATCTGTTCGTGAAATTTGCTTTTGTGGGCCTCTTTGCATCGTTGTTTTTTTCTGCGGCAAAGACAGGATTCCCAATACTTCAAGCTTCTCCAGTAACCCAAGGCAAGCCTGTATTTTATTTTTCCCATTAGGCGTCTGCCATTGCAGATTTTCGCAAACGGTATGAGCCAGTTCTCGCCGACTCAGCGCAGGAAAAGTATTAACCGTCTGTTGAATGCTTGTAATTTGTTTGCGGGTGAATCGCCTGCCACTGAAGGTTGTTGATTTTAAATCATCTATTTGAGATTCGTTCATTTATATTCAAGAGATAAAAACACATCACTATCATAAGAATAAACTTCTGGGAGTCAACTTTTTTTACTCGGGTGACCGTTTGAGAAAAAGTCTCGATTAATCAGGCTTTTGCATAGCTCAATTTGGAACAAGTATTTTTCTCTTTAAATGAATGCCATTGCCCCCCCCCCTGGATTTCCGGCTGAATCTGCCCTATTCCACTTTCTTCAAAGCTATCGGGCTACAATCAGGCAACAAGAAACCGGGCAACCTATTCAAGGTCGCCATGGTTGTTCAATATT
>JABHSO010000010.1 GCA_018669845.1 Gammaproteobacteria bacterium
GAACTAGCCCTTAGATGGATCCTTTATGGTGAACATCACCTGGTGCCATTACGGTGAACATCAGGTGGCTCCATTAGGCCGATCATTGGGTGGCTCCATTACGGTGAACATGGAATGGATCCATATGGGTGATCATTAACAGCCACTGGCTACGCCACGCAGGTCTTAAAACTATTTCATCATTCATTGTTTAAAGTGGACGGTTTTTGCAGACCTTTACGTTCCGTAAAAGTCAGTGATTCAATATCGATAGTCCAGGGAAATATGATGTTTGAGTTCACATGCAGAATAGTTACGTCATCATCACCGTCATTTGCATCTTTAGACTTAAATGAATCCTGATCCATATCACCCATGATATAAACTTTGTCGCCCGTATTAAATAACCTACTTGCTGGTTCAGCGAACTTACCCCAAATATTGACCTGAGCCCAGAAGCCAGAATCAACGGGTTTATTCTGATCTTGTTTGTTAGTCCGGTAATTTAAAAAAATCACTCTCAATTCACACACTGGTTTATTATCTTCACCAACATGCTTGAGCACAGGTTCTTTGCCTAAACGGGCAGGGCCTTGAATATCTGTCACTACTATAATCTCCAGGTATCTATTTTGAGATTACAGTTTGAACCAGGGATTGATGGAATTTAATATGAAAACAGTATTTCAATTCTCTGTTAGCATGATGGCTGAATACCAATATTTATTTTGACGAGTTATAACCCGATTATGGAAATCACTAACAAATTAGCGGTTCTTATTGATGCAGATAATGCGCAAGCTCTCATCATTGAGGGTCTACTGGCAGAGATTGCAAATTTTGGATTAGCCAGCGTCAAGCGAATCTATGGTGACTGGACTACTCCCAGTTTGAAAGGATGGAAAGAAGTTCTTTTGGAGCACTCCATTCAGCCTATGCAACAGTTTGCTTACACAACAGGTAAAAATGCGACTGATAGCGCTATGATTATTGATGCTATGGATTTGCTTTATACCGGGAATTTTGATGGGTTCTGTATTGTATCAAGTGATAGTGACTTTACTAAATTAGCATCAAGAATTAGAGAATCTGGATTATTGGTGTATGGGTTTGGTGAGCAAAAAACACCTTCTTCTTTTGTTTCAGCTTGCGACAAATTTATCTATACGGAAGTCCTTCGTGCTAAAACTGATGAAAATGAAGCAATTAGTAAAAAATCAAGCAGTGAATTAAAACAGGATACTAAATTGGTCAGCCTGCTACGTAATGCAGTTGAAGCATCCTCTGATGAAGATGGTTGGACTCAACTTGGCCCAGTCGGAAGCAATATTGCAAAACAATCACCAGGATTCGACCCACGAAACTATGGATATGGAAAACTGGGGGCGCTTGTCTCAGCCACAAAACTTTTTGACACTGAAGAACGACAAGTTGGTTCTTCCAATTTAAAGGCTCTTTTTGTTCGCGATAAACGCAAGAAGTGATTATAAAAACCCTGCCAACAACCATTTATAAATTTGACCATTAAGTTGAGGTAATAAAAGTGCCACACATTATCATTGAATATGCTGATCAACTCGCAGATGATGCCGAAGTAGTGGCTATATTACAGGCTGTTCATCATGCAATCGCTGATAGTGGGTTATTTAAGGCTAATCAAATTAAAACTCGTGCCTGTCCATTCCGACAATTTACCAATGCAGGCGGAAACGATCCTTATATTCATATCCAGGCAAGAATTAAATCTGGACGGGATGCTGATAATAAAAAACGTCTTGGTGAAGTCATTTTAGCCGGTTTAAGTGCTTTGAAAATCAATGCTTCGGTGATTACAGTTGAGATAATTGACATGGACCGGGATTCATATGGTAAGCACGTTCCTAAACAACAATGAGACTGTCTTCTCAGAGGAGGCTACTATCAGTTTACTTTCAGTTTGTAAACAATATATCCTTGTACTATATCACCGCTTAACTTTATCCTACATAATAATGATTCAATAAATCTAAGGAAGGAATATGAGCAGCCTACAAACCTATATCGATCCCAACTCTACAAACCAGCTTTTAAATAATCTCGGACTAGCCATAGATGAAGCGAAGCTTGTTCTCAACCTCAGTGAATTAAACAACCAGGTATTTAATCTTGAATCATTGAACGGAGTATCAGAACGGTCAGCAGATCTGAGAAAAGAAATCACTATCGTGCAAGTCCAGTTAAACTATCTCAGAGATCAAGCAACTTTAAACTGCAACTAATTCATTCTGCTCAATCCCATCAAGCAATTGATTCCCATTAATATACTTTCGGTAATGCTCGATAGCATGTCCAACCAGTGTGGCTTTCAAATTGTAGTGCAGCCTTTTACGATCAAAATTTTCCATTAGCTCCAGGGTTGCTGGAAAAAAAGATACCCTGAATTTTTCACCGGTTTCACTTTCAAATAATTTTAGATAGGTTCCACGCTCATTTGCTTCACGCCACCAGAGCTGTGGTATGCCTCGCACCATCAATATCCTAAAAAGTACTTTTCTGGGTGGTGGCATGGCCTGGTTAAATTCATCCACGATGAGCTTCATATCAGATTTAATCTGGTCAAGATCAGCCTTTAAATTTTGCAGTGCTTTTCGATTCGCTCCCTTACCCTTAAAAGGCCCTTTAAAGGGAGAGACATTAATTTCATAATTATCGGTAATAAAACATTTCATTATTATCGGTTTCCCTCTAATTTTTGTTACTGCGTATTTTGGGAGCATGTTTCGCTCGTTTTCTTCCTTCCAGTATTTCCTGCGGCAGCTCACCATATTTTTCTATCGCACCGCGTGCTTTTTCATTATTTGCTGCCATATCATCACGGGTAACGCCGGTAAAACGGTATTGGGTTGACAGTAAAAAAACCGAACGAATCTTACTACCCGTTTTGTTAACGATACGATTCCAGTCAGAATCCAGTATGTCTCCAGTTTGTTTTGTGGTCAGTGCCAGTAGAACCAATCGGTCATAATTTTTAACGATACGGGTCGCTTCATAGCCAAAAAATGGCGTACTAAATTCTAGGGGCAGGGTGATAGGCTTGATTGAGAATGCGGGGTTGATTTGCATTTCAGTCATTTCACCCAGTAGTTGCCGCAGGGCTTCAATGTTTTCAAGCAACAGTTCCTTGGCTTGCTTCAAACCTTCTTCAATTTCTATTAATTTAGCATCAGCATAGGGTTCATCAAATGAAGCTAATCGATAGATATCATTGATATTGGTTCCAAATCGTGTGACACCAATAATCGGCTTTATTTGCTTTTTTACTTCTTTGCCATTTTCTTGAATGATCTGAGTACCTTTTTTGCGTCCATAAAATAATCTATGGGCTAACTTGGTATGGACTATAAATTGCCCCTGGGTTTTGATGGCACCGGGTTTGGTTGATACCAGCTTTGGATCGTTTATCGGGTCAGCATTATCTTCATGAGTTGGCATGACTGGTTTGGTTTCGTCATCGTTAAAATCGCTGTCCAGTTCTGATGTTTCATATTCATCAACATCCTTTTCCACTAATAATTTTGCTTCTGTATTCACTTTTTGTTCCTCTGCATCTTTTGTTTAGGCAGTTTTTAGTTTACAAAACCTGATATTTCTACCCATATGATTTCGGGAATTGGATTTACAGTTATTGGTTAAACACAATTTGTTTCAATATCGGATTGCTCACAGTCTGTGGGGACTACCTACAAAAACTGATGAATCAAAAAACTACCTTTTTAATTGGTTGAATAGTGTTGGGAGTCCCAACACTTTTTAAGTACCGGAAACTGTTGGGACTCCCAACAGTTTCTTACCATCAAACCGATATGGAGCTTTGCTCAAGTTCAATCATCTTTTGTTTTAACTGGTCTCGTTGAACTACCAGTTCATTTTTCAAGTCTGGTTGACGTTGCATCTCTATCATTTTCTCCAGATGTCGGATATTTGAAAAAAGCTCCTGCCTTGCTTGCTTATACTGGATATCGCTGTTATCAGTTTTTTCCCGATAAGTTTTTTTATTTCGCTCACCATAGCCACTGGGCACAAAGGTTCCATTTTGCATACGTTCCACCATGCTAATCAAAAAGCCGATGGGATTGGGCATGGGCTTGGATATGCCTTGTTCTCCTGCCTTATGCCTGTCTTCCACAAAGTCCAGAATGTATTGCTGTTCATAAGGTGGCAGCTTTCTGGCGAGATCATTCGCATATTCAGCTTTTCTTTTTGTCCCGGATAAACAGCTGGGGATTCTGAGTTTCTGTGTAGTAGTAGTTTTTTTATTATTAATAAAACTACTACCACTACTACAGTAAGCCGTGTAAAAGTTATTGACATGGTTATCCATATTAAAACTCTCTGAGGGTTGCTTTTGTTGAGAATTAGGTCTGTTTAAGGGCATATGAGCTATATTTCTGGTATTTTTGCCAGAGTTATCCACGTAAAAAGTTTTTACATGGTGTTTTTCATTATCATCCGCTCTTAACAGATTTCTGACTTCTTCTGGAATTGACTGATTCTCATAACAGTTAAGTTCATTCTTCGGTTCGAGTATCTCTGGCGGACAGGCCAGTACGGTATCCAGTGGATTATTACTTAGATTCGATGACATGCGTCTCAGTGAAGAACCTATTCCAGATTCGGGGGTTAAGGCGGTTTCATCCGTCAGTAGCCTGTAGTCCGTATGTTTCAGTACAGAGTGCTTGATATTATTCAATCGCTTTAATACATCACCCCTGGTTTCTTCCTGCAGAAAATCTAAATAAGTACTATCCAGCAACAATGTCTCTGCCAGCGATATGGGTTCATCATGCTGCGCATAAATAGCACCTCTATACTGGCCGTCAGCCCCTCGCACGATCTGACAGAGCGTTATCCATCGCATAGCTCGTAATACCTGTAGATTGCGGCTCACAATCGGTCTGGAACACTTTAATTGCTCCATTAATGTGTCCTGTTTTGGTATTCGTGTGGCTGTAAACTGATCAGAGACTTCCAGTCTCATTAACATCCAGGTATGGATTTCTTCTGAATTTAAAATTGGATCTGTGATTAATCCTCTGGGGAAAGAGTCATGTACATTCCCCATGTAAATTAATGAGCCCACTTCAGTTTCATCTTGACTGGCATTTTGATGAGATAATTTATCGGCCGCCTGTTGTATGTGTTGCTGTAAAGCATTCAACTGAGCGGGATTCAATGTTGCAGTTTGCATGTTCATGGGTATTTATCCTCCCGTCCTTTTTATTGTTCCAGGCGCATATACGCCCAGACTTTATTGAGTGGCAAACGGGTATCCAGGCCGACTTTGAAATAGCGCATCATGTCATCCTGTTCATCTTTAAATTTATCCCACGACTGACTTAGAGTGATGCTTTCATCGCTATTCAGCGAAGCAGGGCGGCCCTGTGATGCTTTATCAAGTCCAAGTCTGGTTCGCCTACTTCTGTATTCCATAATGTCCATGCCAGCAAGAGCCTCAAGCATCGCTGCCGAGGCATCCATCTTTATCATTTGATCCTTTGTTTCATCAGTACCGGATTCTTTGATTATATAATCTACGCACAAGTCAAAATGCCTCGGATTAAATTCAACGGTGGCTATGGGTGTACGCATGGCATTGAAGCGTTGAAATTGCTTCATTGGCATATCAATGACGCGTTTAACCTGTTTATCCGATAATCCTAACTGTTTAAGCGCCCTGAAATCATTAGCTTCATAAGCTGCGATGATAAAACGCACGATGCTGGTATTTAATTCACTGTAAATATTTTCCATGTGTCACCTCGCTAATTCCATGGCTTTCTTTTGATCTGAGACCGACTCTAATAAACGAGCTTGCATTTGTTGTAGTCGAATACATTCCTGCATGATCTCTGGCTGTTGCATTAGTTTGTGTTCAAGCCAGAGAATGACATCAATTAATCGATGCTCAGGATTTATGCTCTGAATGGCTTTTAAGTAACTCTCCAGTGCTTTTTGAATTAGTTTATTGAACTGACCATGATCACTAATGCTGTAATCGCGTGAATACTTCTGTAGCTGCCACCAGATCATAGTGCGGGTATCATCATTGGATTGACCGAATTCAGGATAAGCATGTAACTGAGCATCGAAAAAGTTAACAGCATCGAAGTAAATATGGTTTTCGATATAGTGTTTTTGTTCAGGATTTTTTTCATCCATGATCATTAGCCCGATATAACCGGGCGATAGATCTGAAATTTTCTTTACCTGATTGACGATTAATTTACGCAGAGCAGGGATATGATCCGTTAATTTCTCAAGCTGTGTTGTGACTTGAACTTGTGAATTTACATCGTTGGAAGAGGGCGCTTGTCCTTCAACAGCTGATGTTTTATTACTCTCTTCAACTTTAGAGTGACCTGAATCTAAATCAGAATGAACTTTATTTTTTTGAACCGGCAGCTGATGAGTATTGTCAGAAATCTCTTGTCTATTATTTAACGATTTAGTTTCATCCGTAGCATCTAATCTGAGATTTGTTTTTTCGGCATTGAGCTTTTGTAGAGCACCTGGTTCATACTTTAGTGAGCGTTTAGAACCATTGATCAGTGCATTTATTTCAGCCATGATACTTAAACAGGGCACTCCAACAATATCTTCCAGGCGCATATCTAAATCCTGTGTGAAGACTTTAATGTCTAACTTTTCATCATCAAATTCAGACAAGGTCGAATAGAAAATATCATTTATTTGCTCAGGATTTTTTTTCCCCTGATCAGTAGCTTCCCAAAACGTTTCGTAAGCATTGATGAGAGAGCCAAGTTTTCTAACAAGTGGTTCTCCAGCACCTGCCCAGAACACATTGGGTATATATTTAATTAAGGTATCAACTGCATAATTAAAACGGGATATATGAGAAAAATTAACTTTCCAACCACCATCTTTAGAAATACGTTCTGCTAATTTTCGTAGAGATAAAGGTTTTGGTTTTTGGGGATTAGTGTCCGAGTTTACTTTCCGTAAATCTTCTTCGATATACAGTTCATGTAATTTCTGAACGGCTAGTGCCTTTTCGATAAATTTGGTCTCACCCCTGGCTTCATTTTCACGCATATGGGCAGATAAAGCCTGCGTGTCATCATACCAGGGATAAAAATCACATTTGATGTGGTAAAAACTATCCGCTTTTTCTAAAAAAGATTGTTTTTCATCTTTATCATCAGTTTTTTTGGCTAGTAATTTGTATTTTTCATAAAGCTCCCAAAGAATTTCTAGTCGAGTATTGCCGCCATCACGGATACTGTATTTTTCATCATCTGGGTTTCTCCTTGTTATCCGGGGAGGATGATCCAGTCCAACTGTTTCAATTGAGTACAGTATCTCGTCGTATTTTGGGTTTTTAGATCGACGTGGATTTAATGCATAAGGTTGCAATTGGTCAAGTGTGACAGGGATTTCTGTTTTTGAAATAGGGTCATCTTGTAGTTTGTCATCAATAGTCTCTTGCTTTAAAAATGAGAAAATATTTTCATCTGTAAGTGGTTTTATCTTTGACATATCCTACGCCTCCTTGACTTGTTGCTGATTTATACTCAAAACGTTGGGACTCCCAACACTTGATAGATTAGGTTTGATATCAGACAAGTGTGGTAATAACTCGTGAACCAGTGCGGTATAAACTTCAAGTGCGCTTGGCGTGGGTCCAGTTCTGGTAGTTTCTATTCGATGAACGGGTTCATGCCGAGCCGCAGCTTTGGCGTAGGCCGACAGTTTGGGTACAAAAGTATCTAGAATGCTGACCTTGCCTCCAGACAGTTCATAAAACTGCTTTCGAATGATGTTGGCTATTTGTAAAGAGTCAGCTGTTCGATCCTGCTTATAGATCAGACCGAATAGAGGTGGAATAGGGGGTGCTGGAATATCCAGGCCCAGGGGAGGCTCTAGTGATTTAAGCATCTGGATCGTTCCACGCATGAATTCCTGACTATCGAGAGCTTCTGGAACAATAGGGCTTATCAGCATATCGGACGCCAGAATGATTGATTCCTGCATAATTGAACTCGCACCCTGGCTATCAATCAGGATGTAGTCATATTCATCTTTAATTTTATGTAACGCAGCTTTTAGAAAATAAACGTTGTTTGTAGATTCCTTCAGCCAATACAGCAACTTAGCTTTATTGTCGTTTGATTGAATGATATGAAGATTAGGGATGTCTGTCTTTGAGATACATTTTTCCGGACTCACCTTAGTAATTAATTCGATAATACCCAATTCTGCTTTTTTAGTGATTGGGTAATACGAAGAGAGGGATTGTTGAAAGTCGCCATCGACCAGCAACACTTTCTGACCCATGTCAGCGAGGACAGCACCGATACTTGCTGTAACGGATGTTTTGCCTACACCACCTTTGGTGGACACTATACCTATTGATTTAGCCATTGATTTCTCCTGTTTGATTTAACTTAAAAACAAGTCATCAAAAAGGGGACCTCGTTTACTAATTGCCAACTTTACATAATATACAGACCTTGGGGATGGTCTAAAAAGAAGGGGTAGGTGAGATTATCAAACAGACAAACAGACAAACAGCCTATATTCCCGATATTATCGGTCAATTAAGA
>JABHSO010000009.1 GCA_018669845.1 Gammaproteobacteria bacterium
AAACCGGCATTGAATAAGATAAAAGGTATGCCTTTAAAAGCTCCACTTTCACTAAAGGCAACCTCATTGAGTTCAATCAGGAAAAATCCTGGTAGAAGAGAATTTCAACGTGCGATAGCTTCAACAGATGAAAATGGAAATTTGCAGGTAGCACTGACTGGAAAACAGGGCTCGGGTATTTTAACGTCCATGAGTCAGGCGAACTGTTTTATTGTATTGACTGAAAAGCGTGGTAGTGTGGAGCAGGGTGATCAGGTAGATATTCAATTTTTTGAATTATATTGAATCAAATTTAATTTGAAGTGAACTGGATTCCACCATAAGATTTTATCGCCAAAGCTCTTTTAAAATTGAATTAGCGAATCATAGTCATGAATGATTTTTACCTGGAACGTCATTTCAAGTTATGGGAAGACAAGAATACACTGTTAAAAAGAATAGTTTTTCTAACAGTGGTTATTTCACTCTCGTTAGTGATCAAGGTATTAACACCTTTTGTTGATTTTTCAGTCGATAAAAAGCCCGTCATTGAAGTTATTGCTTCTCTTAATAAAAATAAAGAAAGCGTTAATCGAAAGATTCTTCTCATCAGTAATACGGCGCAAGTTCTTCAGGATGTCAATAAATTCATATCTAAACAGCCCTGGCAAAAACAAAAATATAAACTGATTGACCGGTATAAAGAGATGCGTATATCTCCGCCCGCAGAAGGTTACACTCATCAACAATATCAGCAGGAGGCGGACACAACTATCAATAATATTGCTGAGCTTTTGCAGGAGAATATTTTATATCCTTTAGAGCAAAGTATGGTCAATGCCGAAAAGAATGGTATAAACCGCTTGAATAAAGAAATGGATTCATTAAAACAATTCATTCAGGAATGGAAGGAAAGCAGTATCAATGTTAACTGGTTCCAGACTCTACGCGGAAAAGACCGAAAAATGTACCAGTTAACGGTTGACCTTAATCAGCGCCTTGATGAATTTTCAAGGGTTATCAATCTAGAGTTAACGAGTGTTAAAAAGAAAAAAGCTACTGTAGATAAAGAGTTGAAAGTACTCACACAAAAAATTGAATCAGAAGCTGAAAAACTACAGTCACTTGATTCAGAACTACAAAGAATACTTCCTGAATGGCTTCGGGGACTGGTGAAAATTGAACAGGTGATCCAGTTATTGCCGGTCATATTATTAGGCACTGCTTCTTTTGTGCTTATTTTAGGAATGAGTTTAACCCGCCATTACAATATCTATCGAAACGGAAAAGAGTTTTCCAGGGAGCTTACAGATGATCCCGGCATGAGTACCGTCTGGACACTAATTTATCGTGGTATTACTGGTTCAATTTTAACAATAATAGCCTATTCCCTGTTTATAATTTTTAGCTGGTTTTTATTTGAAAGATCAATCCAGTTGTTACAGGAATGGTTAATCATTGATCCTTCACAAGCCTGGGTGAGTAGTGTTGAATTGTGGGATATGTTTTTATGGTTGGGCCGTGCTGGTTTCATGCTGTTACTGATAATTATATCCAGCAGGCTTCGTCGAATTATGGCTGCTTAATATTAACTGAGAAGGAGAGAGCTGATGGATTTAATATCAAACTGGAATGAAGTCAAAAACCTTTTCAAAGACTCATTTAAATCTTCGTTTCATTTTTCGATAGCGTCCGTCTCTGAAAATGGAGAGCCTCATGTAACGCCTGTTGGTTCTTTAATTCTTGGCAAACCAGGCCAGGGAATCTATTTTGAAAAATTCCCTCAACTACTACCTTTATATTTTAAAAGTAATAATAGAGTTTGTATTATGGCCGTTAACAGTGGTCGCTGGTTCTGGTTTAAATCATTGTTTAAGGGGGAATTTTCAACACCTCCAGCGGTCAGATTATATGGAGAAGTAGGTACACTTCGTAAAGCGACAAATACTGAAATTGCACTTTGGGAAAAGAGAGTTAAAAGTGTGAGCTTCACAAAAGGGCATGCATTAATCTGGAGAGGTATGAGCCAGGTAAGAGATATTAAGTTTGACAGGATTGAAGCCGTTAATATCGGTCAAATGACTCGTAATAACTGGAAAAATCAATGAATCGAAAAACTTTTAGATTTGTTTTTGTGTGTTTAGCTTTTTTTCTAATGTCATGTTCTGATAAGAACCTATCACCAG
The DNA here is from genome assembly GCA_018669845.1 of Gammaproteobacteria bacterium. Taxonomy (GTDB): domain Bacteria; phylum Pseudomonadota; class Gammaproteobacteria; genus JACNJF01. The sequence goes on from JABHSO010000009.1 coordinate 2,166, forward strand.
AAGATGAAATAAAACAATATATTGAAACAGGTGTGGAGGCTGCGGAAAATAGAAGCTCCTCTGATGTTGCCGATATGATTCAGGATAACTATCGTGATCATAAAAATTTAGATAAACCGCAGATCAAAAAAATGTTGCGTGCTTATTTTTTCATGCATAAAAATATTTACCTGTTTACTAAAAATCTTGAAATAGATCTTCATTCAGATAAAGAAGCCTCAGTGAGTTTACATGTTGCAATGGCGGGCAGTGTGATTGCCGATGTCAGTGTACTATCCAGTTTACGTGCAAGAGTTTATAAATTTGAACTGGAGCTGGTCAAACAGGATAAATGGTTGCTACAGAGTGCTAAATGGCACCCGGCTGGTTTAAGTGATATGCAATAACTTTTATGACAAAATAACTATTCTTAATACTGTTATTATGTTTGGTCAATTGGCTAGTTTGTGCCAACTACTGCCGTTCCTTATAGGGTATAGGTATACTACTCCCCCCTGAATCGCATGATTCTCTTAACCAAGCTTTTGATTCAGGTTTTTGATGAATGGAATACTTATAGTGAAAGAGATTTTCAGAAAAAACATATCTTTATTAACAGTTGTCCTTCTGTTGATATATATCCCCTTCATTGAAAGTTTCTCACCTACTTTGTGGGGGCTGAACTGGAATAGCCCTCTATTAATGGATAAAGTTGGGTGGTATTTAAGAGCGGTAAAATTATTTTTCGTATCTTATGGTCTACTTTTATTTATAAAATGGGAAGTTCAGATACATGAATTGCTCTCAGTTAAAGCGATATTCTACTTATTTAAAGTTTTTACCTTTTTAATCGGCATACTTCAAATAGCGCTTCTTTCAATAGGTTTTTTATTCTTTCATACAGGTCAGTCTTTAGATAGAAAACATATAGAGAAGAGTTATGGTGATTTTTCAATTTATACATTGACTCGAGATGTTGGGGGTTTGGGCGGTAGTCAGTATTTTTATATTAAATGTCCTAAATATTTTGGTCGTTATCAGTTAACCTTTATCAAAAAAACAGACTGGTTAAGAGATTTTGATTCCTATATAAATGACGATGTATTATTTATAAAAACTGAAAGCGACGAAACTCATCAAGTTAATCTATCAGAATATAATTTATGTAATGATAAATAGCTTTTGATTTTCCTATTCAAGTTAAATGTTATGTGTTGATATTTCTCCAGCCAAGTATTCCTCGAATATCAGGGAGCAGTATTCCTATTAGTTTATACTTTGTACTTCTTCACTCTCAACCGGTCAACGACTCCAATCACCACTTCAAAACTAAAGACTACAGCCTATCTGGAATGACAGAAACGGGTCGTGAAGAACCAATTGCAAGAGACCTTTCTATCGGCAAGTTAGTTGATAAAACAGTCGTTCGCATGAGTATGTTTAGTCGGCAAGTCAGTGCAATTGCCTGTCTGGTTGTAGGCATCGGCCAGATCGTTAGTGTGAGTAGTCATTGAGATTAGTCAAAACTGTCTTTTGTAGCATTTGTAGAATCATCCTATGTACTACAGTCTCCTGGATTTTAAGATCTGTATATATTGATTAATACAATAGCCCAGTGATACGATCAGCATTATTCCAACAAAGAGGAAGTAAAAAGTATGCCGATCTTTTCTTGGCAAGATAAATATAGTGTGAATGTCGAAGAGATAGATCTTCAGCATCAGAAGTTGATTGAGCTTGTCAACAATCTCCACTCATCGGTGGAGTCTCGCATCAGTAAAAATAAACTAGAACAACTGTTGATTGAACTGGTGAAATTCACCAGCTTTCATTTCTCGACTGAAGAGAAGTATATGAAAGAGTATAATTTTCCTGGATTCGCAGAGCATTATAAAGTGCACACAGACCTGCTTGAGCATATGAACAACCTGGTTTCAGTTGTTTCAAATGGCAAAATCCCTACCTTTTACTCTGACTATGATATTTCCTCTGATTGGGCACTGGCTCATATCGCTGGGCATGACAAACTCCTGGGAAAATTCCTGAATTCAAAAAACGTTTATTGAATCACCTGTATAAGGCAATAAAGGGGGCAATTTGTTGAATTGTGACTGCGGATTCCAGGCTGAAAGAACATGCAGGAAAACGCACTCATCATTTCATCATGAAGACTATGATGGCACCGGCCCTGAGTTTGTTATCTATGGCTAGAATAAATAGTGCCAGATTGCGAATTCAATTGGTTAGCTGTATTCATATTAGAGTAGCCCAGATTTCTTTTAAGTTAAACTCAAGATTGGCGATACCCGAGTCAGGGGCGTAGAAACTGGGTTTATTTTGTTGTCGTTTCTGGTCAGTACTACGAGACTGACCTTTATGGATTTGCTGGAAGCATCTGGTTGGCAGTGCTACTGGTAATTCACCTGGGCTCGGAACTAGCTTTTTTCCTAATAATACCTTATAGCATAATGATACATAGGTATTATCGGTTGGCGACTTAGCTGCGGTAAGCGCAGGAGAAATAAATCTAACACACATATATCCTGGCTTCCCCTAGAAGCGTATCATGCGCCTTTCTAAATTAAAGACTGAATAAAATCTCATGGCTGAATTCTTTTTCGACTACGGACTATTTTTACTAAAAGCTGTGACCATCGTGGTCGCTATTATTGCCGTTATTGGGGTGTCGGTTACGGCAGGTATGCGCACGCGAAAGGCGACCAGGGAAGGCCATATCGAAGTGACCAGGGTAAACGATGAAATTGATCATTTGCGTGATACCTTGTGTGAGACTGTTATCGATCCCTATGCTTTAAAAACTCAACTCAAGCAACGCCATAAGGCCGAAAAAGCTGAACACAAAGCTAACGTCAAGAAACTCAAGAAAGCTGCCAAAAAGGATAGCGACGAATCAGCGGAGCAGGGTCGTAAGCGTCGTCTCTTCGTACTCGATTTTCACGGCGATATGAAAGCCTCGGCAGTTGCCAGTTTACGTCGTGAAATAACCGCAGTGTTATCGTTGGCAGAAACGCAAGATGAAGTCCTGCTTCGCCTGGAAAGTGGTGGTGGCATGGTACACGCCTATGGACTGGCTTCGTCGCAGTTGCAACGGGTTAAGGATCACGGTATCCCTTTAACCGTTTGTGTCGATAAGGTCGCCGCCAGTGGCGGTTATATGATGGCCTGTGTTGCCAGCAATTTGCTCGCCGCACCATTTGCCATTATCGGTTCGATTGGTGTGGTCGCACAGTTGCCTAACTTCCACCGGTTGTTGAAAAAAAACGATATTGACTTTGAAATGATCACTGCAGGTGAATACAAGCGCACGCTAACCATGTTTGGCGAAAACACCGAAAAAGGACGAGAGAAATTTGTAGAAGACATTGAAGATATTCACGTTCTGTTCAAAGATTTTGTGCTGCAACACCGGCCGCAACTGAACATCGATAAAGTCTCCACTGGAGAAATCTGGTTTGGACAACGCGCTATCGATAATGCGCTTGTCGATGAGCTCATGACCAGTGATGAATATATTGTTAAGGCCTGCAATGATTCTGACGTATTCGAAGTGAAATATTGCGAGAAAAAATCGCTGCCGGAAAAACTTGGCATGGCTGTGCATTCGGCCGTTGATACGGTATTACTGAAGTGGTTTGATCGTGGTACACGAAATCAATTCTATTCCTGATAGACTGTCTGTAAGAAGCCATTCGAAGCATTTTATATTAACTCAGTTTGCTCATATCTCATATTTTAGTGGATTTGATGAATTGCTCCGTAGTGGCGAAGGATCCATTGAGAACGATTAAAATATGATAAGTCTATTAGCTCTAGTCCTTGGTATTACTGGATGTAGTGGGGATGAATACGGCCGCCCCAAAACACTATTTAACTAGCCTTTAAGTAAGTCAGTTCATTAAGCTGAATCCGCAGTTGGACAGCATACAGATTGGTTTTGCCCATTTGTTTGGCGTAGCTAAAAAATAAGGCAATGGCTAGTCCCTGGTGTTTTTTTAGCATAGCCAGGCGAATGGGCAAGGCCGATATGGGCGCTGTAGCGCTTTCACCCATTGGATGAATAACGATAAAGTCGATATTCTCAATGTAATCATGTATTTGAAGCGTATTCAAAGCGGTCAAATGCGGAATCTAGGTTCAAGAGTTGCTTCAGTTCCACTTCTATTTACAGCTCTACAGCCATTTGAGCAATCAGGTCGCTGGGGTAGTGATACCAAATGGCTTCACTCCTCCATATGCTCTCGGCATTTCAACTCTCTTGATCATTTACGGATAAAGACTGCGGTATATTCAGGTCTTTACTCTTATATAAACTTAACAAGGCTTCAAATTCTGCTGCTGGCACCGGTTTACCAAACAAATATCCTTGCCCTTCTGCACACCCTTCTGAAATAAGAATTTGGTTTTGCATTTCAGTCTCAATACCTTCGGCGATAACAATCAACGACAGGCTTTTACCTAGAGCCAATACCGCCCGTGCTATCGCAGCATCATCATCTTCATCCACTATATGATCGACGAAAGATTTATCAATTTTAAGGCGGCTGACAGGTAATTTCCTCAATGAAGAAAGTGATGAGTAACCTGTACCAAAATCATCTATTGCAAGTCCAACCCCCAGTTTGTTCAATCCATTAAGAGTTTCGATACCAAGCCCATCTCGATGGACAATAAAACCTTCACTAATTTCCAGTTCTAGCTGATGAGGTGCTATTCCACTGGCACTAAGAGCTAACTGAGTAGATGTAACAAGGCCACCATGTTCAATTTCAAATCCGGAAATATTTACTGCGATTCGCTTCAGGCTGTATCCCCTTGATTGCCACTCAACAAATTGCCGACATGCCTCATTCATAACCCATTTATCAATATCAACAATCATGCCAGTCTCTTCAGCGACCTTGATAAATTTATCCGGTCCAATTAGCCCACGGTCAGGGTGTACCCAGCGAATCAGAGCTTCTGCGCCAATAATAGTGTTAGAAGGAAGCTCCACCAGGGGTTGGTAAAAGAGCTGGAATTGATCAGTAGTACATGCCACGCGGAGATCAGCTTCCAGGTTAAAATGTTCTATTGCCAGTGCGGTCATCTCACTTGAGTAAAACTGATAGTTATTCCTACCTTTGCTTTTTGCGTGGTACATTGCAGCATCTGCATTACGCAACAAAGTTTCAGGGTTCTCACCGTCAATCGGGTAGATACCAATTCCAATACTGGCTGTTACATATAGCTGATTTTCACTAATTTCTATCGGTGAAATCAATGCTTCAATAATTTTAGCGGCGACATTAGCTGCAAATTTCTCATTGTCAAAGGGTGCAATAATAACCGTAAATTCATCCCCCCCCAGTCTTGCAACGGTATCACTTTCGCGTAGACAGTGTTTGAATCGTTCAGATACCTTTTGCAATAATTGATCACCGACAGTATGGCCAAGAGAGTCATTGATAGTTTTAAATCTATCTAGGTCAATGAACATTAAGGCGGTCTTTTTTTGCTCACGCCTTGCAATGGATATATTATTTAGTAATCGATCTTTGAATAACTCTCGATTAGGAAGTCCTGTTAATACATCGTAATAAGCGAGGTGATGAAGATGTCTTCGAATGTGTTCCTGGGAACTCAAGTCAGAGTATATACAAACGTAATACTTCACCTGACCATGGGAGTCAAGGATAGTCGTCGCATTCAGCCACTCAGGATAAATCTCTCCACTGGCTCGGCGATTCCAAATTTCACCTTGCCAGTGTCCCTCTGATTTGAGCTGTATCCGCATCTGGTCAAAAAAGGCATCATCATGACGTCCAGATTTCAGTAGTCCAGATTTGCTTCCAATTAACTGGTTAATGTTGTATCCCGTTGAGGTCGTAAATGCGGGATTAATCGAGACAACTTGCTCTTTTACATCCAGAATCATCACTCCATCCGGCATTGTTTCTATTACCTGGGCTGCCCGTTGTAACTCCAGCTCAGTTTTCTTACGTGCGGTGATATCAGTATGTGTTCCAATCACCCGTTTCGGGATTCTATGTCGAAATTCGTTCTCAGCGACCTTTCCGTGAGCTTGTATCCACAGGTAGTTATCATCAGCACATTGCAGCCGTTGTTCAGTATTAAAGTGACTTATAGTTCCAGTAGTCAGTTGTTCAACAATTTCTACAAAGGCTGGTAGATCTTCAGAGTGAATTCGTTCTTCATAACTTTTATAAACAGGTTTCAGTGAGCCTGGACGATAACCCAACATTTCCTCCCATCGAGGGCTAAGATACATGGATCCTGTTTGCAAATTCCAGTCCCACAGGGCTTCTTGACCAGCTTCCAGCGCTACCTCCAGACGTGACTCACTATCTTGCAGCATATCAACGGTTTTATTTAGATTTTGCTCTCTTTCAAAAATTTGTTGATACAGGCGAATCCGGTTTAATAACTGGTTGTCATCAATGGGTTTTGTCAGATAATCAACGGCTCCCACTGCATAGCCTCTGTTTCGAAATTCATCAGCTTTAAATACAGCGGTAATAAAAATGATCGGGATATGTTTTGTCCTGGCGGTCATTTTCAGGTGTTGCGCTGTCTCGAAACCGTCCATTACCGGCATTTGAACATCGAGTAAAATAAGGTCAATATGATACTCAAGAGCAGCCACTAGTGCTGCCTCACCTGAACCTGCCTGAATGATTTTAAAGTCACCTTTTGACTTCAACAATGTATTTAGTGTGAAGAGGTTGTTTTCATTATCATCGACAATCAAAATGGTAAAACGTATATCAGTCATAATACCTACATCATTATTTAAAACGATAAATTTTTCCTTGCCTGTCGAAAGGCTCGAAATAGCGTCCACCCTGTCCGGTGGATAATCCCTCACTCTTACCCAACACCAGAAAACCATCTGGATGCAATGAACGAGAAAAGTTATCCATAACCTGCTCCTGTAGTATGGGTTTAAAATAAATCAGTACATTTCGACATAAAATTAGCTGAAACTCATTGAATACTCCATCGTGTATCAGGGAGTGCTGATAAAACAAAATATGTTTGTGATAGTGATCTGGAATCTTCAGGTAAAGGCCATTATTTTCTACATGACTATCGAAATTTTTCTTACCACCGCTTGCCAGATAGTTTGATCTGTTTTGTTCGAGGCTCTGTAATGGAAATAGCCCTGATTTTGCATGAGAAATGGCAAAATGATTGATGTCTGTGGCGAATATTTGTGACTTTTCCAGCATTTCCATTTCATCTAGCAGAAGTGCCAGGGTATATACTTCTTCACCACTGGCACAACCTGCTGACCATATTTTCAGGCGGGGAAAACTATCCAGGTAGGGTAATATTTCCTCACGCATACGTTTAAACTGATCAGGATGACGAAAAAAGCTGGTAACTTCCACCGACATCTCCTGGTAAAAACGCCGGAATAACCCCGGATCAAGCAGTATCTGGTGTTGAAAGCTATGAAAGTCATCAATCTCAAGCAACCGCATTAACTTATCGATACGGCGTTTGACGGTTGTATACTGATACCCTCGATAATCATAGCCATAGCAGTGATTAAGTGCTTCCAGAAAAAGGTCAATTAACTCACTGGATAGTTCTTCGCCTGGTTTAGCAGTCGTGCTGGCTACATAACTGGTCATTTCCCTGATACCCATGATGTAATCATAAATGCCTTGTTTACGTGCCTGATCAGGCAGAAAGGGAGCACTACATTCGGCACTATCTTCCAGTAAAACGGTCCCTCCATGGGTACGCAGTGCCTGACAACCAGCCACCCCATCAATATTTAAACCACACAGCAAAAGGCCAACCAGACCTTTACCATATTCAAGGCTTAATGATTTAAACAGGACATCGATGGAGGGACGTGCAAAACAAACCTTGGCATCATGTGTTAGATAAATCAGCCCATTTGCTACCTTTAGATGGTATCCAGGTGGTGCAATATAGATCGTTCCCTGTTCAACCTTACACAAATGGGTTGGCATGAGTATTTGATAATCGGTATATGTTTTAAGCAAACTGTCTAGTTTATTCTCGGTTTTTTCATCCAGGTGCTGAACTATAAATATGGGTAATCTACTAACCGGCAAATGTTTTATGAAATAGAGTATTTTATCCAGGCTATCAGCGGAACCTCCAATCACTACAGCTTTGAGTTCTTCCTTTTGTTTAGATATTGCCTTATGAGGTACATGATTTACTGGTAGAGAAAGGGAGACCAAAATATGAGTAAGGTAAGAATGATAAGTGAAAATTTTCAAATCCTTTCCTGCCAGTATCACAGCAGCCATGGCTTCAATTACTTCTTTTGGCAGAGTTAACGCATCATAAAAAGAGATCTCAAGCCTGGCTGTTTTTAGCATGGCTTGCCGAATATTTTCTATGAGTGGAGAAAAATCTTCTTCTCGATCATACTCTCCGAGCACATCAATCCTGTCCTGGGCTGCTGACACATTCAGGCTAACGCTCACAGCTTTGTCTCGCACCATACACTCGCCATGTTGATTAAGACTTCATAATCAACCGGTTTAGATAAATAGTCATCAGCACCAACTGATAATACCTTATCCTTATCTGACCTTAATGCTTTTGCTGTCAGTGCAATGACTGGAATATGCTTTAACGAGGGGTTGTTTTTGATTTTTCCAATCGCCTCATAACCATCCATTCCAGGCATCATGATATCCATGAAAATTATGTCTATATCGGGTTTATTGTTCAGGTATTCCAGTGCCTTAATTCCATTTAAAGCAGTCTCGACATGTGCACCGGCTTGCTCCAATGCCGATGTAATTACAAACAGGTTACGTGGGTCATCATCAACGATCAGTATGTGGCGATTTTCGAGTCTGGTTAGGCCGCCTTTACCAATACCGGAAATTTTCCCATCTGCAACATTATTACTTTCAGGAACATCCTGAAGAAATCGTTCTATATTTTCCAGCATGCGTGCATCTGTTTTTGGTTTCCTGATAATAATGCTGTCGATAAAATCTCTGAGCTCGTGCTCTTCCTCAGCGTTCGGTTCACGGTTACCATACACGATAATAGGCAGCAGCGGATTGTGTAGTTTTAGTTCTCGACAAATATGAACACACTCTTGCTGATCACGATCAATATCAACCACAACCAGTGCGGGATTCTCTGACAACATGTTGATAGAAGATTCGAGATCTGTGGCAGTTAGTATTTCCAGAGACTGTCCTATAATTATTTCTTTGAGGTGTTCTAATGTTAGACTTGCCCCCAGGATTAACAGCACATTATCTTTTGCTCTTGCCTTATCAATTATCTGTGCTTCAGCATTAACCAGTTGTTCAAAATTAGCAGGCTTCTGAAGATAACCTACAATACCTTGCTTTAGCAGGCTATGCTGCTTTTCCCTACCAGAAATTATATACACTGGAGTCCTGCATAACTCCCTGGTTGACTTTAATTCATGTAACACCTCGCTACCATCCATATCGGGTAAACCAAGGTCAAGTAATATACCCTCTGGTCGATAGGTTTTAGCCATACGTAACCCCTCAATACCGCTACTGGCAATCAGGGTCTTATAACCTTCTTTTTTATTCAGTAGAGCAAGCGTTTCGGTAAAGGTTGTGTCATCATCAATCACCAGTATCACCAAATCAGTCGATTTTAAATTTTGTCGATCATCATGTACCTGTTTTGTACTTTCGACTTGAGAAGCGGGTACTAGCCCGGGCTTTGGCATATGCTGAGGTATAATATCTGGCAATGAGTTACGTTGTTCTTTTGCAGTGATTTTATGTGGTAACAAGATGCTAAACCGGCTTCCCTGTTCAAGCTCACTTTCCAGCTCAATGGTTCCACCCAGTAACTGGGCAAAATTCATACTGATGGAAAGACCAAGGCCGGTACCACCAAACTGTCTCGAAACAGAGCCATCTACCTGCTGAAAAGCTTCAAAAATCTGCTTTTTGCTTTGCTCCGGAATCCCTATACCGGTATCTTCCACCATGATTTTAACCGGTAAATCTTCTCGTCCACTTGCCTCAATAATTAATGAAACATGACCTTGTTTTGTGAACTTGAAAGCATTGGATAACAGGTTACGAATTATCTGCGATAATTTTTCTCTGTCCGTAAACAGAGAGGTATCCTGTAATTTACTTTTAACTTTAAACTCAATTCCGGCAACATTGGCAATTTCACCAAACATATTGAGGTAATCATCCAGAAGCGCATCAATAAATACCTCCTTAATATTGAGTTCCATTTTACCCGCCTCTATTTTTGACAGGTCAAGGATATCGTTAATAAGACGCAATAGTTCTTCACCCGCCTGGTGAATAACACTGGCGCGTTTCTGCTCTTCATCCGACAAGTTTTCATCTTCGTTCATCGACAGCATTTTAGATAGCAAGATTACAGAGTTAAGTGGTGTTCGTAACTCATGTGACATATTTGCAAGAAATTCTGATTTATAGCGGCTACTTTGCTCAAGCTCCTGTGCTCGCCTGTTTAACTCTTCCTTTGATAACATCAAATCAGCATTTTTGGTTTCCATCTCTGCTGCCTGTTGTTGGAGCTGTTGTTGCTGCTCTTCCATTTGTGAATTACTCTGCTGTAACTCTTCAGTCTGTTGCTGTAGTTGTTGTTGCTGCTCTTCCATTAATGAATTACTTTGCTGTAACTCTTCAGTCTGCTGCTGTAGCTGTTGTTGCTGTTCCTCCATCTGCGTATTGGCCTGTTGTAACTCTTCAGTTTGTTGTTGCAGACGAAGTTGCTGTTGTTCCATTTGCTGATTGACGACGGTGAGTTTATCGCGTTGCTCGCGAGCCTCAGTGGCTGCTGTCTCGGCTGTCTTCAGTAGGTTGCTAATCTTGCGTTGTAGTAAAACTGAGGAAATAAAACCGGCTATGGTATGCGAAGCTCCCTCAATAAAAGATTTTTGGAGCTCTGTGAAGGACTTAAATGCGGCCAGCTCAATAACCCCAACCAATACATCCTCCTGAAGCAATGGAAAAGTGTAGGTATATAAAGGTTGTCCACTGGCGGTTCCTGAGGTAATTGGTGCTTCTTCTGGACGTAAATGAGTCAATGCAATCGGTGATTTCTCTACTGCCACCTGACCAATTGCTCCTTCACCCAGATTAAATTCAGTACTTAATGCTTCACGTTCGGTATACATATAGGACCCTAAAAGGGTGAGCTGTTGTTGCTGCCCCTCCTTAAAAACATAGAAAACACCACGTCCAGCATCCAGGTAATGCCCCATTGTACTAATAGCTCGATTGGCGAGTTCTCTTGGCTCAAGGTTACCGTTTAATTTCTGGTTGAGTTTGCTGATACCATCTTTCAACCAGGTTTGTGAGTCAGTATGTTGCTTATTTTCTCGCAACATTTCCGTCATATTATTGATGGCATTTCCCAGACGATCATTATTGGAAAGAACTTTTATATTGCCAGTAAAATCCCCTTGAGCAATCACATCAGCCTGTGTAGCGACTAGCTCCATGTTATCTGTCAATTTACGGGTAGAATCCAGAATCTGACCAATTTCATCACTCGAATGGTATTCGATATTTTCCTGTACAACTTCACCCATACCTAGTCGCTGTAGTTGACGGGTAACAAAGATTAAAGGTGATAAAATACTATTCAGAAAGAGCCTGGATGTAACAAACACCATTATAATAACCACAGCGAGAATAGAGAAGAAGACATATTTAAAATTTGTCAGCTCAGTAAAAACCTGCGCTTCATCGACCATTCCCACCATTATCCAATAGTTTTCCCGGTCTTCTGGCAGAGGGTAAATCCGTTTGAAACCGAATACATGACCTTGACCCATAAAGGTACCATCCTCGACTTGTTGCATACCCTGAAAAACGTCCGGGAAAAGCGTACGGAAATTATGACTGTGTCCTAACAGAAGGCCAAAAGACTTGCCCGGTTCAGGGTGATACAGAAACTCCCCCTGTTGATCGATCAGGTAAAATGATCCATTCTCAATGCTCCCTTCACTTTCCTTGATATATTCGAAGAAAGCTTCGGCAAAGAGACTAATTACCAGTACACCGTATTTGACATTATTATCACCAAAAACCGACTGAGAGATCCGCACCACAGGTACAAGTGGTCTTTCAATTTTCCCAAACTCACGGTTTAGTCCTAACGGGGACACTTTTATTCCCCCCTTTTCCAATGCCCGGGCATCAAGAAAATAATGTTCATTTTTTTTGTTTTGCAATTTCTGATCCGGCATAGCCTGCACAATACGAGTTTGCGGATCACGTCGAATGGTAATCAGTTCTTGCCCCTGTAGATTCAAAAATCGAACCTTGTAGAGGTAGTCGTAACTGCGCACAAAATTTTGCCAGCTATCCAGAGCTATCGATTTCCAACGTTCGGCTTTATACTCTTCACCAATATCTTGCCAATAGATATGACGCATTAAGTCGTTATTGGTAGCAAAAAAATTCAAATCATTACGTGTCAGGTTAAGGAAGTCTGAGATTTTTTGACTACTCTGACTGGTATGACCTCTTACCAGTTCTTTGGCCTTATCACGGTGTGCACTTGCTGCATTAGAATAACCGTAATACCCAACAATCGTCAGTGAAAGCAATGTGACCAGGTAAAACAGCAGTGCAAATTTTGAACGAACACCCAGTTTGGTAAAAGAAAAACGATTCGACATATTAGCCTTCATCACTGCCTCAGTCACAACCTATGAATCAGATTTATCTTACGCTTTAGCCAGCGCAATAGCTGATGAACATCAGCAGGAGATTTTTCCGTATAAAATTTTGCTGCAGGTGTGATGCTGTATTTTAGATTCATCCGGGCCTTGACGGGTTGTAGTTCGGCGAGCACCATACCCACCATATTGAACACATCTGCTGGTAAAGCGGCTTCATCTCCTTTATTGAGAAATGGTGAAAAATCTGTAGTGCTTAATCCAATGTTGACCTGCAATTTCTGTACCTCCTGCATTAACTCGAAGGCAGCCTTTAGAGAATCACCAGGTGTAACGTCAGCAAGCTTCTCTGGTGGAAAGGTGGTGTCCTGTAACTTGCGCAAACGTAAAATAGTATTGATATCTTCATAGATACGTATTACTTCGGCAAATACTAAAGCAGGGTTAATATCTTCTCTGTTTAATATATCAAGATTAAGAGAAATTTTTTGAAACCGATTGAATACATCAACTGGTTTTTTACCCACAAATTTTTCAAGTTTCGTCACTTCAGCTTCTATACCCAGACGCTTTTTTATGATATTTAATTCAGTCAACAAACGTTGAGTCTGTTCATATGGAGCATTCGGATCCATCTCTAGCACGGGCTCCATCGAATTGATATTATTGACCGGAAGGCCTTTTTTACGCCGGAAAGAATTAATTTTGACAAAAATAAAATAACTCTTTTGCCAGACATGTCGAGGTAGTAATTTTACCGGATAATGTTTTTCCAAATGATTTCCCTGAACGCCCTGAGCGTTCATGATTAACTCAACTTCCTTATCGACCTGTACAACCTGGGAAAATACATCAGAAGGACTGATGGTGACTTCAGCTCGAACGCCCACACTGAAACATAATAATAATGTCAGACTAGATATTTTTAATTTTTTTATAAAGCTCACTATCAAACTCACTACAGGTAAGTATTGTGGGGCTATTCTCATACCCTGTTTCTATAAATCAAATTCCATAATTATTACTATTCAGGTTATATAGTTTATTTATTTCCAATTTATTTTATATAAGCATTTTAGTTGATCTAGATTAAGTAAAACAGTCCGAAAGAAAAAATTCAAATACGATCAACTGATTACAGGCAGAGTATTAGAAAAAACAGCAGTATGTTATATGTTTTGGGGCATTAAGTTAGGGATGAAATTTTGTTATCATTACTCCAGCATTAGTTTGGAAAACTAGTTGAACTTTAGCTCTCTTATTTCTTTATCAAGAATTATCATATCTACTCATGACCGAAATGAAACGACATTTGGTGTTTGAAACTAATAATTAAATTTTAATCTTCTCCCCAGATTAAGTCACCACACTGGTTTAACTTGTATCCTCCAAGGTTAAATGCAACCTCCTGTCCAAAGTCTGATTTTAAACTGGCGATAAGATTCTGGAATAAATGGCGGAACCATATATTTCTAGGGATAACGAAATCAAATGCCTGCCAGCCCAAACTGATAAAATCCAGTCCGAACTCATTTGCTATAGCCCGGGTTCCGACAGAAATATCTGATTTTTTTAAGATGATTGAGGAAGCAGCTTCTCTTTCTGACAGAGATGTAGTGGTGCTATTTAAGCCATCCTGGTTGAGTCCGTATTTGCTTAAAATTTCCATCAAAAAACGTTGAGCTCCAGAACCCTTTTGACGAATTGACCATCTATAGGATGGATTGAACAGTTCAGGAATTATTGGCGTGGTATCTAAGTTTGATGATTTAAAAATCAGCCCCTGTTCACGTTTGAATGCTCTGATCAATACCCAGTTGTGATGTTTTGAATATTGCTGAATCAGTGAAGGGTGACGCCGGTTACTTTCACTTTCTGGTCCCCAGTGAATACAACATGCATCTACTTTATTGGCATTTAATAAATCCAGTCCGGGTCGGGTACCGGTTGATGTGTAAGTTATAAGTGCTTTATTGCCGAGTGTTTCTGCAAACTCCAGAACTATTCTGTATAGCAAGGGATCATCACTACCAGTAATAATAAGGCGGTCATGTAATAAGCCGTTATGCGTCGAGTCGAGCATCCATTTATCGATTAACTCTTTAGGGAACATCCATTTTCCGGTGATTTTTGTAGCAGGAATATGACCTTCATTGACCAGCGCGTAAATCTTCTTTTCATTGACATGCAGGTAATTGGATACCTGCCTGACGCTCATAAACACATCTATTTGGTTTTCCAGTAAGCGGTTCATGTTCTGTTCAATGCATGGTTCTCTTTGTTGATGCAGAAAGTTTGACCGGTTTGGCATCATAAAGAATGGTTGAATGTCCGTTATAAACCATGAAATGTTTACCTTTGGCCCTGGCTATTAATGTGACGCCCATTTTTTTTGCTATATCTAAACCCATTTGGGTGACTCCAGATCTTGATAGCAAAACGGGTATGTCCATCAATGCAACCTTGATCACCATTTCTGAAGTGAGCCGTCCTGTTGTGTAGAATATTTTATCTCTGCCCTGTATTCGGTTGAGCCACATGTGCCCAGCTATAGCATCGACAGCATTATGTCGCCCGACATCTTCAATAAAAATGCTGATTTGAGTTTTTCGGCATAAAGCACAGCCATGCACTGCTCCGGCACGTTTATAAATTTCATTATGAGCACTGAGCGTTTCCAGTAGTTTATAGATCATCGACTGATTTATTCGCTGTTCTGCTAACTGGATTTTATCCAGTTCTTCCATCATGTTTCCAAAAACAGTACCCTGTCCACATCCAGTTGTTACAGTTTTATGGTTTAATTTCTGATCAAGATTTTCAACGACTGAGTGAGTTGTTATCGCTACAGAATCTGTTTCCCAATCAACCTGTACGGATTTAAGCTGATGAATATCTTTAATAATACGCTGGTTATGTAACCATCCCAGAATCAGCAACTCAGGGTGATTTCCAAGAGTCATTAACGTGATGATTTCACGTTTATCGAGGTAAATGGTTAAAGCACGTTCAACAGCGATATTACTGCTGACTTCTTCACCAAGCTCATTCAAAGCGATAACTTCGCTGGTTGAGTCCAGCCCTGCATCGGTCAGTTCAGGTATGTAGGGTTGTTGAATGTTAACGAGTTGCTGCATAATTGAGTACCTGATTTTTAGCCGCCGGTCATGTTCATGTGTCGCAGCAGAATTTCATTGGATTGGATATTAAAATCATGTCCTTTTGGCTTTAAATCCAGTGAGTTAATAATGGCACTCTTTAATACTTCTGTATTTCCGGGATTTGCCCGGATGACTTTTCTTAAATCCACGGAATGTTCCTGTCCCAGGCATAGCAATAAGCGACCTTCAGCTGTTAAACGAACACGGTTGCAACTGTCACAAAAGTTATGACTATGTGGAGAGATGAGTCCGATTCGCGTGTCAGGATGTTCTGCTAACCTTAAATATTTAGCGGGTCCAGCGGTGTGTTCTGTTGTAGAGAGTAATTCATATTTATTCTTCAGGTCTTCAACAATCTGATCACTTGAGTAATAAGTTCCTTTATGGTTATGTTCACCGGTAATACCGAGAGGCATATTCTCAATAAAGCTCACATCAATTTTTCTATCGATGGCAAAATCAACGAGCCTGGAAACCTCATGATGATTTCTGTCTTTAAGAATTACACTGTTAATTTTTATTTTTTTAAAACCACTTTGTATCGCAGAATCAATACCTTGCAGTGTTTTCTTAATGTTGCCATTACGAGTTAATGTGTTGAATAAAACAGGATTTAAAGTATCCAGGCTTATGTTGATACGTTTAACACCTGCATTTTTCAATGGTTCGGAAAATTTGCTGAGCTGAGTACCATTGGTGGTCAACGTAAGATCCTGTAATCCTTCCAGTTGCCCCAGCTTTTCAAACAGTGAAATCACATTTTTTCTTACCAATGGTTCTCCACCGGTAATTCGAATATTTTTGACGCCAAGATTGACGTAAGTTGTGGCAATTTGAAAAATTTCTTCCAGAGTCAGTAGTTGTGTTCGTGGTACAAACTTCATATTTTCAGACATACAGTACACGCAGCGTAAATCACAACGGTCGGTGACTGAAAACCTGACATAATCTATAGTTCGACCAAATCGATCGACTAAAACCTTGTCTGGATTTTTCTCGTTTTTGTTTATCACGGTGAATTGAATATTGTCATAGTTGAAATAATTAAGT
>JABHSO010000093.1 GCA_018669845.1 Gammaproteobacteria bacterium
GGAAATATCTCATAACAAAGCCTTTATCCTCTTAGGCTTTACACTTGTTCTTTGCCTGCTAGCAGCAGGACTAAATTTACACTATCAATCAATATGGTCTTCAAACCTGATCGGAATAGAGATTGAAATAAAAAAAGACAGGTTATTTATATTCAATCTACTGGATAACGGCCCAGCCCTTAAAGCAGGTGTCCAACAAAATTCCTATATAGTTTCCATCAATAATGTATCTATACGCAATTTCCAACAACTTAATGAAATTCTATTGGAGAGCGAAACTGAAATTACTCTTGAATTGAGTAAAGATAAAATAAATTCAAGCTACATTCTGCAAAAAGGTATGCCTCCGGATTTTAGTGATATTTTTATAACGACTCTAATTTGTACTTTATTTCTATTACTCGCTTTCATTTCCATTCCTTCCAAAGGCAACCGAAATAGCACTCGAAACTTACTGCTTATCCTGTTATTTCTATTTCTGGGACTAGAATATATTCTATTACCACTAAGAAGCTTTCAATACATTACGACCGGGGTTTCTCAATGGGCTGTTATCTCAGGCATCATATTGACAGGTATTGTGGGTGGCCTCACCTTCGCTCTGGAATTGCATATACTGTGCATTACCCCAAAGCCACACCCCTGGTTCATTAAACATAAAAAAACCATACTGACTTCATTCTATTCAGTTTCCTGTTTCTTCATTATTGTTCTTAATAACACCTACCTGGACTATTACACCGAAGGGCTAGCCGGTTCATTATTTTCATATATGACCTGGAGCATGATTAACATCATCTGGGTAAGCCTGATTTTGACTATACTTTTTATTCAGTTTTTTAGCACAAAATCCTCACGAGGGAAAAATCAACTGATCATTCTGTTTATTGCCATTTTGCCATTTGTCATATCAATAGCATTTCTGGAATGGAACTTCCTGACAGAATCCCCTGACCAAAACTGGCTACCAACTTTTGAAATATTTTCTCATTTCAGCTTTTTAATCGGATTTTTAATCTCTATCAAACGATATGATCTAGCCGATATTGGTCAGGATATTCAGAGACCATTTGTATTTATGGTTGTATCTGCATTAATTATTTTTTACCTGCTAAACAACCTTTATGAATATTTCTTAAATACTGAATTTACTGATCAAAGCAACTTTCTCTACTTTGGAATGAGTAGTTTAGTGATCGGTATGTTGTGGTTGCCACTTTCCCGATTACTACAAAACTGGGCGTCCAATCCCTGGAATCATGATTCAGAGTACTCCAACCCAATTCTTCACAATATTCTTGATGGCGTCATGGCTTATAGCCATAACCATAGAGTTGCCGAAAACTTACCCCGATTACTAAATTCATCCTTACACTCAAACTGGTCAGCCGTGTTACTTACGGAAAACAATGAAAAGCCTTATTTTCAATTCAAACAACAAACAGGCCTTCAATTGCCCAAAGATCAGCTTGAAGCAGAAATGATTAACTTATTTTATGAACAAAAAAGTTATACCCAGAACAGTCCTCAATCTACTGAATCCAAAACTCTTTTTGAACTAGGAGCAACACATGCTTTCCCACTCATTTATCACGATGAGTTTTTAGGCAACTTAGTGTTGTCTCAGGCTCCGGAACATGACTATATCACCAACAAATCATTGAATATTTTTTCTAAACAACTGGCAGAAATAATCTACAGCAATAAAATGAGAACACTTGCAACAACGGATGGCTTAACCAGATTATTTCGACGTGAAGCTATCATAGAAAAACTCCACAGTGAATTTATTCGCTACCAGAGAACCGGTGAAGAAATCTCAATTTGCCTGATAGATATTGATCATTTTAAACAGGTCAATGATACCTATGGCCATGCGGCTGGTGATATTGTTCTACAACAAATAGCTAAATCATTAAACGAAAGAATCAGAATAACTGATTCTGCTGGACGATATGGAGGAGAAGAGTTCTTACTTATTTTTCCAAAAACAAATATAACTGAAGTAAAAGACCTGCTTGAATCCTTACGCCAATCTATTCAGATAACACCCGTAAAAATTAACTCAAACACATTAATAAAAACTTCAGTTTCAATAGGTATAGCAAGTACAGAAAATTTACATCCGTTAACAGATAAAAAACCTTATAATCTGGTGCAAAACTTTATCTCAGAGGCTGATATTGCTTTATACAGAGCAAAAGAAACCGGGAGAAATAAAGTAGTCATAGCGGCTAACATTCAATAACCACTCATACCTGCATCATAAACATGACAATACAACAGTATAACTTTGACGAAAAAATTGACCGAAATAAAGTCACTACCCTGAAGTTTGATAGCAAAACCATGCTGCAAGTTTTTGGTTCTGCTGAGCTTTGGCCATCCTGGGTAGCTGATATGGATTTTAAAGCTGCAACTGAAATTATTGAATCCATGAAACAACGTTTGAACCATGGTGTGTTCGGATATGAATCAGGCAATGATGAATTAAGTAACGCCATCGTTAAATGGTATCAGCAACGTTATGGCTGGAATTTCACTCCCAGCGATATCATTTTCACCCCTCGAACCTTAAATTCACTGACCGTTCTGGTTGAACTGTTTTCCAAAACCGGCGATGGCGTCATTATCCAGTCCCCGGTATTTTATGATTTTAAACTCATCATTAAATCGACAAAGCGTAAACTCATCAAAAACCCGTTGATTTTTCATGATGGAAAATATGAATTCGACTTTGAAGATCTTGAAGCTAAAGCAGCAAATCCGGACAACAAACTTTTAATACTGTGTAATCCTCATAATCCTATCGGTCGCTGCTGGAATGCAGATGAACTTAAACAGCTATCCGACATCTGTTACAGGCATCAGGTTTTCATCATAGCGGACGAAATTCATGGTGATCTCACTTACCACAAAAAATACACACCCCTTGCATCTATCTCGGAACAGGCCGCAGCCAACTCGGCAACCTGCATTTCCCCTGTTAAATCATTTAATCTGGCTGGCGTTGCTAATTCAATGATTGTTATGGCAGATAATGACAAAAGAAGCCTTTGTGCCAACTGGTACAATCAGAAAGAACTCAATAAAAATAATATTTTCACCAATGCCGCCATGCTGGCAGCCTATACCGATGGTGAAAACTGGCTGGATCAGGTTATTCAATATTTACAGGGTAACCTTGATGTACTAAGAACATTTTTACAACAAAACATCCCCGGCATAAAATTAATTGAACCCGATGGTACTTTCCTGGTATGGCTGGATTGCAACGAATTAGGACTCGATATTAAACAACTGGAAAGATTTTTCATTGACGAAGCCCTCATGGCAATCAATCCCGGGCACTGGTTTGGACGTGAAGGAGCAGGATTCATAAGAATGAATATTGCCTGTCCTCGATCTGTTTTAATAGATGCACTCAAGCAACTCGAAAAAGCTGTTTTGAAGTTACCCACGAATTAATACAACTCTCACTTCTGAGTTTGTAGGGTGCGCGCGGCGCACCCTACGGCAACTCCAACCAATACCTGAAAATTATAAAAAAATCGCAAATGTTATAGTTTTGTGATTATTTCGTTAACAAATTGCGATAATGTTTATGTAAATCCTATGTCCAACGCATCAGGTATTAATTAAACAGGACAAAAAATATGAAACTTCTATCTAAAATCAACCTATTGCTTATTGCTTCAATTGTAGCCGGATTTTCAGTTATTCAATTGAACGCCGAATCTAAAATGCCCTCAATACAATCCAGCACTTTAACTCAGGGTCTTAAAATTGCCACTTTTGCTGGTGGTTGTTTCTGGTGTACGGAATCTGGTTTCGAGAAGTTACCCGGAGTGACCGATGCAGTTTCCGGGTATACCGGTGGACATGTAGATAATCCTGGATACAAGCAGGTATCAGCCGGCACCACAGGACATACCGAAGCCGTACAGGTATTTTACGACCCATCTATCATTTCTTATGAAGATTTACTGGAAGGTTTCTGGCGTCAGTTTGACCCGACTGATGGAAACGGATCTTTTGTAGACCGTGGTACGCAGTATCGCCCAGGTATTTTCTATAATAATGAAAATGAAAAAATGCTTGCTGAAAAAGCTATTAAGAAACTGGCTGCATCTGGTCGTTATAACAAACCTATTGCAGTTGAAGTCACTTCTCTGGGGACCTTTTACAATGCTGAAGACTACCATCAGGATTACCACAAAAAGAATCCCATTCGTTATAAATATTACCGTTTCAATTCTGGACGCGACCAGTATCTTGAAAAAGTATGGGGAGAAGATCTTAAGTTTGTATTAAGCAGCAAGCCTGCAATAAAAGCATCAATGAACAGGACAGACTCTGAGCAAATGAACAACAAATACAGCAAACCGGATGATGCCACTTTAAAAGCCAAACTGACCGACATGCAATACCGGGTCACTCAACACGAAGGCACTGAACCCGCCTTTAAAAACGCTTATAACAATAACAAAAAAGCAGGCATTTACGTTGATATTGTTTCTGGTGAACCATTATTTTCATCCACTGATAAATTTGATTCAGGTACCGGCTGGCCAAGTTTCACCCAACCTATTAACAAAAAAAATATAGCTGAAAAAACTGATTACCTGTTATTTTTACCACGAACAGAAGTGCGCAGTGCTGGGGCTGATTCCCATCTGGGGCATGTCTTTGAAGATGGTCCAAATCCAACAGGTTTAAGGTACTGTATTAATTCAGCAGCCCTGGACTTTATCCCAAAAGAAAAACTTGAAGCCAAAGGTTATGGGCACTACCTGTCATTATTTACTAAATAAGCCACAATGGAGTGTCCCCCTGGTATTTTGTTGGGTGCGCCACGCGCACCATTGGTGTGGGTACTGAGATTTAATGGTGCGCACGGCGCACCCTACCGTCTGGAGCAAGTTTCTAAAGAATTTGGCAGGCAACAAAAAATACTGTAAAAGTCATGCATGATTTATTTTTCAAGAGATCTTCATGTTTGATTATACTTTAGTCCACTGGCTTACATTTTTAACAGCAGCTGTTTTACTAAACTTGTCACCAGGGCCAGACATGGCATTTATTCTGGGGCAGACAGTAAAAAATGGTAGGCAGGGCGGATTTGCCGCAATGTTTGGAATATGGTCAGGCGCATTTATCCATGTAGTATTGGCCGCTGCAGGGCTTTCTGCCATTCTGGCAACATCCGCACTTGCATTCAGCATTGTGAAATGGGTAGGAGCCGCATACCTCGTATGGATAGGCTTACAGGCACTATTCTCAAAAAGTGGGGCATTCACTTCTGATAAAGCTACAGAAAACCCTTCTTTGAGTTCAATTTACTGGCAAGGAATTTTGGTCGCCACTCTTAATCCTAAAGTTGCAATTTTCTTTCTCGCATTCCTGCCTCAGTTCGTGGTCGAAGGTGCAGGTTCAATTAGTGCACAATTATTTCTGCATGGGTTTCTGATCATCATTGTCGCAGCACTGATAGAGCCACCCCTGGTCATCACAGGATCCAAACTGACTAAGGCCCTTAAAAATAACCGGCAAATTGGGATATGGATGGATAGAAGCCTTGGAGCACTCTTTATTTCACTGGGCATCCGGTTGGCGACTTCTGATCAGAATTAATTTACTCTGGATAAACAAATTAATGATATGTATTATCATTAGCTCAAACATCAGAAATATTAAAGTTAAGACATGTCGCATACAGAAAATACTCACAGTAAACTAATTGGTTACATCTTGTGGATTTTCGGTTTCATGGGAGCACATCGCTTTTATTTTGGCCGCCCCATTTCTGGAACAATTTATTTTTTCACTCTGGGCCTTTTTCTAATCGGCTGGATCGTGGATTTGTTTTTGATTCCGGGCATGGATAACGATGCAGACCAGAAATACAAAGGGGGTGACAAGGACTATACCATTAGCTGGATTCTATTGACCTTTCTTGGATTCTTTGGCATTCACAGGTTCTATCTAGGCAAGTTATTTACCGGTTTGATCTGGCTATTTACCGGAGGATTTTTTCTACTTGGATGGCTTTATGATCTCTGGACATTGAATGAACAAGTTGACGAAATCAATAAAGAAGCTGACTAGAAGCTAATCCAGAATTCATCTAGGGTGCGCCGCGCGCACCATGAGCAAATATAGGTTAGAAAAAAGGTGCGTACGGCGGTACCCTACTCCCATTTACTTGCAGAGTTTCAGGGTTGGTCAGCATTCAATAACATTCACTGCAAGACCGCCAAGAGCAGTCTCCTTATATTTCTTTTTCATATCCCTGCCAGTATCACGCATGGTTTTGATGACTTTATCCAGCGATACAAAGTGTTCTCCATCACCACTCATTGCCATGCGTTTGGCATTGATCGCTTTTATCGCAGCCATCGCATTACGTTCGATACAGGGGACCTGAACCAGTCCATTGACCGGATCACAGGTTAAACCCAAATTATGTTCCATGGCTATTTCAGCTGCATTCTCTACCTGCTCAGGCGTTCCACCAGAGACCTCAGTCAACCCTGCCGCAGCCATTGAACAGGCTGAGCCTACTTCTCCCTGGCAGCCCACTTCAGCACCTGAAATCGAGGCATTTTCTTTATATAAAATTCCGATAGCAGCTGCTGTCAGTAGAAACCTGACAATACCCTGCTCATCAGATTTAGATGAGAAACGATCGTAGTATTTGAGAACAGCCGGAATGATGCCTGCTGCACCATTGGTCGGTGCAGTAACCACTCTACCGCCTGCCGCATTTTCTTCATTCACTGCTATGGCATACATATTGACCCAATCCATAGTTGTTAGTGGATCAGTCAACGCTTGTTCAAATTGATTTTTTAGCTTTTTATACATCACCGGAGCGCGACGTTTAACATTTAATCCACCGGGTAATATGCCTTCATTTTCGCAGCCATTTTTAATACAGGACTGCATTACCTGCCAAATCGCCAACAATTGATGACGTATTTCAGATTCCGTTCTCCATGACTTTTCATTCTCCATCATCAACTGGCTAATGCTTAAATTATTTTCTTTACATAATTGCAGTAACTCATGCATCGAGTTGAAAGGGAAAGACACTTTTGTATCATCAGATGCATGCAGTTTATCTTTCTCTGCATCACCTTGCTCGACAACAAACCCCCCGCCGATTGAATAATAAATATTGCTGTATAACTTCACCCCCGACTTATCCTTAGCCGTTAATTTCATGCCATTTGAATGGTAGGGTAAACTTTTATTTTTATGCAGAATGAGATGGTTATTCTCATCAAAGGTAATACTGTGATGAGGTGGCAGGGTTAAGCGCTTTTGAGTTCTGATGGTTAACAGGCGTTGATCAATATTTGAAGGGTCGACTGTTTCCGGTACCTCACCTTCCAGTCCAAGAAGAATGGCTTTATCACTACCGTGACCTTTACCGGTTGCTCCGAGCGAACCGTATAAAACAACTTTTAAAGAGTCAACCTGACCCAATAACTGCTTTTCATGCAGGCTATCGACAAACTTCTTAGCGGCACGCATGGGGCCAACCGTATGCGAGCTGGAAGGACCTAACCCTATTTTGAAAAGATCAAAGACGCTGATGGCCATTTTGCACCTTTACAGTTAAATGGTGCGCACGGCGCACCCTACGAAACTTGTAGAGTGCGCCGTGCGCACCAAACCCGGTATTACTTAAGCTTGATAAACTGGAAATCTACTACAGATATCTAGAACCTTCTGCTTAACCTGCTCAACTGTCTGCTGATTTTCAAGGTCATCCAGAATGTCACACATCCAGCCGGCCAGTTCAACAGATTCATCAACACCCATCCCACGAGTTGTGATTGCCGGTGTACCAACGCGAATTCCACTCGTTACAAAAGGAGATTGAGGATCATTCGGAACGGCATTCATATTTACCGTAATGTTAGCTGCACCCAATGCTGCATCGGCTGCTTTACCGGTAATGCCACGTTTAATGAAATCCACCAGAAACAGGTGATCATCAGTACCACCGGAAACGATATCGAATCCACGATCCAGAAAAACCGAAACCATGGCACGGGCATTATCAACAACCTGCTGCTGGTAAGCTTTAAATTCAGGCTCCAGAGCTTCTTTAAATGCAACTGCTTTTGCAGCAATAACATGCATCAATGGGCCACCCTGAATACCGGGGAATACGATTGAGTTGAGTTTCTTTTGCAGCACTTCATTCTCTTTACAAAGAATCAGTCCACCACGTGGACCTCTCAAAGTTTTATGAGTAGTGGTAGTAACCACGTCAGCTATAGGCACAGGGTTAGGGTAAACACCCGCAGCAATCAAACCGGCAACATGGGCCATATCAACAAACAGGTAAGCTCCGACAGAGTCGGCAATATCACGAAACCGCTGCCAGTCAATGATACGAGAATAGGCAGAAAATCCCGCCACGATCATTTTAGGTTTATGTTCTTTAGCCAGTGCTTCTACCTGGTTATAATCAATTTCACCGGTAGCTTCATCCAGCCCATACTGAATAGCGTTATAAATCTTTCCTGAAAAGTTAGGTTTGGCACCATGTGTTAAATGACCACCATGAGCCAGGCTCATACCCAGAACCGTATCGCCCGGCTGAACCAGAGCCATGTAAACCGCTGTATTTGCCTGTGAACCGGAGTGAGGCTGCACGTTAGCATAGTCAGCACCAAACAATTCTTTAGCACGGTTGATAGCCAGTGTTTCAGCATTATCAACAAACTCACAACCACCGTAATAACGCTTCGAAGGATAACCTTCGGCATACTTGTTTGTTAATTGAGAACCCTGGGCTTCCATCACGCGGGGGCTGGTATAGTTTTCAGAAGCTATCAGTTCTATATGCTCTTCCTGACGTTTATTTTCAGACTCAATAGCTGTCCAAAGTTCATCGTCATAGCCCTTAATTCGATCATTTTTACTAAACATGTTTAATCACCTAAATATAATTATGCCTTGAAAAGCATTCACCACGAAGGCACGAAGATCACGAAGGTTTTTTGTTAATTTAAAGAGTATTAGTAAAATAATGCTGGCTAATACTAAATCGTAAGTTAAACAAAAAGGATGTCTTTCTTCGTGTACTTCGTGCCTTCGTGGTGAAAAAATACTAAAAATTGTCGGGGTATTATCCCAGTTCGATATCGACAATCAACTCATTTGCGAGATCTTCTAGAACCTCGCTTAATTTATCAGCAGAATACCCCTCTGCAAGGCACAAAGTAATATTTGCCTTAAACAGCTTTTCACCGGACATAGAAGCTTCAGTCACTTCACTTTCAAGATCTTCAACCGTTGCGCCATTGTTAACCAGAACTGAAGAAATTTTATGAATAATGCCCGGTTGATCCTGACCCACCAGTTCCAGTTTATAACATTGAATATGACCTTCTGAAGATTGAGCTTTATCGACCTGTTCGATGTTTATGTTCAAATCTTTAGCGCTGGACTTTAGAGCATCGGTAAAGTCATCACAATTATCTTCTGGAATATTGGCTCTCAGTACGCCTGCAAATTTACCCGACAGGTTAGCAAGCCGGCTTTCAATCCATTCACCGTCATGCTGCACAATAATTTTTGAAATAGATTCAACAATGCCGGGGCGATCATCACCCACAAATGTAATTACCAAAGGTTTTGTCATTTCAACTACTCCTCATATTCACTGATAGAAGGGCATGAGCACACCAGATTTTTGTCACCATAAACATTATCGACTCTGCCTACTGGCGGCCAGTATTTTGATACTTTAAGAGACTCAACAGGGTAACCTGCTAATTCTCGACTATAACTATGGCCCCATTCATTTCCACTAACTGAAACCACTGTATGTGGCGCATGTTTTAATGGATTATCATCTTTATCCATGGCTCCTGAATCTATATCATCGATTTCTTTTTTGATGGCAATCATGGCATCGCAGAAACGATCAATTTCAACTTTCGATTCACTTTCAGTCGGTTCGATCATAAGCGTACCCGGTACCGGAAACGACATGGTTGGAGCATGAAAGCCATAATCAATCAAACGCTTGGCAATATCATCAACCGTTATACCTGTTTGATCTTTAATCGGGCGCACATCAATAATACATTCATGCGCTACCATGCCATTAGGATCGGTGTATAAAATAGGGAAATGATCTTTCAATCGCTGAGCTAAATAGTTGGCATTCAATATAGCAAGCTGGGTTGCTTTAATTAAACCTTCTCTACCCATCATAGCAATATAGGCCCAACTAATAGGTAGTATTCCAGCACTACCCCATGGGGCAGCAGAAACAGGACCCACATGCTCTGGCCCATTTTCTACAACTGAATAACCAGGTAGGAATGGTTTAAGGTGTTCACCCACACCAATTGGTCCGACACCAGGGCCACCGCCACCATGCGGAATCGCA
Organism: Gammaproteobacteria bacterium; assembly: GCA_018669845.1. Lineage (GTDB taxonomy): Bacteria > Pseudomonadota > Gammaproteobacteria > JACNJF01. The sequence goes on from JABHSO010000093.1 coordinate 10,421, forward strand.
AATGTTTTATGTAAATTTAAATGCGATACATCACCACCAAATTTACCCGGTGAACAAACTCCAACCATCGCATTCATATTAGCGCCATCGATATATACCTGACCACCATGTTGATGAATCAGTTCACACACCTCGACCACACTAGCTTCAAACACACCGTGAGTCGATGGGTAGGTAATCATGATGGCAGCTAAATGTTCACCATGTTTCTCAAGTTTGGCTTTTAAATCATCAAGACTGATATTACCGCCTTCATCGGTTGCAACGACAACAACTTTCATGCCAGCCATGTGTGCCGACGCAGGGTTTGTGCCATGTGCTGATGCTGGTATCAGACAGATATTTCGATAAGCTTCATCACGACTATCATGATAAGCACGTATTGCTAACAAGCCTGCATATTCACCCTGGGCACCGGAATTGGGTTGTAAAGACACAGCGTCATAACCAGTCGCTGAACATAACATTTGTTCCAGTTCCTGCGTTAATTGCTGATACCCTTCAGCCTGGTCTAAAGGCACATAAGGATGTAGCCCGCCAAACTCCGGCCAGCTGACCGGCATTAATTCTGACACTGCATTCAGTTTCATGGTACATGAACCTAGAGGGATCATGGCCCGATCGAGTGCTAGATCTTTATCTGCCAGGTAGCGCATGTAACGCATCATTTCAGTTTCAGAATGATGCGAGTTAAACACATCATGAGTGAGAAATTCACTGTTACGATTTAGTTCATCAGGTAGCTGTATATTTAATTTTGCATCCAGATCATTAACCTTTAGTGAACAGTCTTCACCGACAAATACTTTCCATAAAGTATCAACATCTTCTGTGGTTGTAGTTTCATCTAAAGCTATCGATATTGAGCTGTCACCCAGCTTGCGTAAGTTAAAACCGTTATCAACAGCAAGACGCATGAACTCATCGGTTTTACCATTAGTTTCAAAGCTAATGGTGTCAAAGTAATTCATATTAATCAGCTTTAATCCTGACTGCTGTAAACCGGTTGCAAGAATAGCGGTTAATCGCTGAACCCGTTGTGCAATTCTGATTAAACCCTGAGGGCCATGATAAATAGCATACATACTGGCCATCACAGCCAGTAGAGCCTGTGCTGTACAAATATTACTGGTCGCCTTCTCTCTACGAATATGTTGTTCACGTGTTTGCAGAGCAAGACGATAAGCAGGGTTACCGTGGCTATCAATAGACAGGCCAATTAAACGTCCAGGCATGGATCGCTTATAAGCATTTCGTGTAGCCATATAAGCCGCATGAGGGCCACCATAACCTAGCGGAACACCAAAACGCTGAGTATTACCGACAGCCACATCTGCACCAAATTCACCGGGAGGTGTTAGCAGAGTCAGGCTTAATAAATCGGCCGCGACAGCAACTAAAGCTTTTTTCTCATGCGCCTGATCACAAACAGCACGGTAATCTTTTATTTCGCCAGTTGTTGCAGGGTATTGCAGTAATACACCAAAAACATCAATATCATCAAACCCGTTCATTGGGTCACCAATAACCAGCTCAATATCTAAAGTTTTTGCTCTGGTTTTAACCACTGCAATATTTTGTGGATGACAGTCTTCAGCAACAAAAAACACCTTGCCCTTACTTTTGCTCATGCGCTGACACAGCGTCATGGCTTCGGCGCAGGCCGTCGCTTCATCAAGCATCGATGCATTCGCAAGCTCCAGACCAGACAGATCCGCGACCATCGTTTGAAAATTTAACATCGCTTCCATACGACCCTGAGAAATCTCAGCCTGATACGGCGTATAGGCCGTGTACCACGCTGGGTTCTCCAGAATATTTCGCTGGATAGTCGGTGGTGTAAATGTATTGTAATACCCCATTCCAATACAGGATTTTAATATCCTGTTCCTCGATGCCATGTTTTTTAACACTGCCAGAGACTGCTGCTCGGTCAATCCCGGCTGAATCGTCATTTCATCCTGCCGACGAATTGACTCTGGTACCACTTTATCTATTAATGCATCCAGTGATGTCAATCCCAACAAATCAAGCATCGCCTGTTGTTCAGTAGCATCCGGTCCGATATGACGAGTTTTGAAATCGTCATCCTGTTGAAGCTGGTCGATGGAAAGTTTATTAAGGGTATTACTCATATTCATTTACTCTGAATCTTCCAGGCCTTCCATATACTTAGCTTCATCCATCATCTCTTCCAGCTCTGTCTCATCAGATAGTTTTACCTTGATAAACCAACCCGCTCCCATTGCATCTTCATTGACTATTCCGGGGTCAGAATCCAGCTCTTCGTTGACTTCTATGATTTCACCGGATACAGGCATCAGTAAATCACTCGCAGATTTAACAGACTCGATAACAGCAACTGCATCTTCTTTTTCGACTTCATCACCCACTGCAGGCAATTCTATAAAAACCAGTTCGCCCAGTTGCTCCTGTGCAAAATCGGTAATACCAATCAAAGCAGTTCCATCGTCTGCTGTCAGTACCCATTCATGATCTTCTGTATATTTTAAAGTGCTCACTTATTTTTCCTCAATTTTATTGTCGTGTCGTAGGGTGCACCATGCGCACCATTTATATTTAGTGGTGCGTATGGCGCACGCTACACTAACCTCGATAGTAATTTTGCTTAACAAAGGGTAATTTTACAACCGATACTGGTACCTTCTTACTCCTGACAATTGCAAATAATTCGATACCAGGTATTGCATATTGTGTTTTGACATAACCCATAGCAACCGGTCCGTTTACCGTTGGACCAAACCCACCACTGGTCACAACGCCAATTTCGTTTTCATCCCCATCGACTAACACGGCACCATCTCGCACGGGCATACGCCCTTCTGCTTTAATGCCAATCCGTTTCTTCTCTACGCCGTTGGCCATCTGCCCCATAATGATATCAGCCCCTGGATAACCTCCAGCTCTTTCTCCATCAGCACGGCGTGATTTGGTGAGTGCCCATAACAGGCTGGATTCAACCGGAGTTGTTTCGGTATCCAGGTCATGTCCATACAGGCACAGACCACATTCGAGCCTCAAAGAGTCACGCGCTCCGAGCCCAATTGCTTCTACTTCGGGCTGTGCCAGTAAAGTTCTGGCCAGTTGCGCAGCATTATCATTGTGTACCGAGATTTCGAAGCCATCTTCACCCGAATATCCCGAACGAGTGATAAAACATTCCATACCGTCAATTTCAATATTTGCCGCCGTCATGAACACAAGGTCATCAGTTCCTGTACACAGTCTACTCATTACAGCTCCTGCCAATGGCCCCTGCAAAGCCAGCAACGCATAATCTTCCAGCACTTCAATTTCACAATCATTACCAATATGTTCGCGCATATGATTGATATCCTGATCCTTACAGGCAGCATTAACGACCACAAAAAGATGGTCACCAGCATTAGTTACCATCAAATCATCCATGATTCCGCCCTGTTCATTGGTAAAAAGTGCATAACGTTGTTTCATAGGTTGCAGGTCAACAATATCAACAGGAACCAGAGTTTCCAGAGCTTCGGCCACCTTTTCACCGGTCAGCTTTACCTGCCCCATATGAGAAACATCAAACAAGCCAGCTTGAGTACGAGTATGCAAATGCTCCCTGGCCAATCCCATCGGGTATTGAACAGGCATCGAGTAACCTGCAAAAGGTACCATCTTGGCTTCAAGCTCAACATGCAGATTATGTAAAGCCGTCTGAAGTATCTGTTCGTTTGTATCACTCATATGAAACCCTCTTTCAAATTTATTATGTTTCCAATTGGAAACAAAGAGCAACTTACCATTACTGTAAAGCCAGTCAAGCCATTTTATAGATGTTTAAGCACTATTATTATATCGTCAGATCATCAGAAGGTGTGCATACCCATAGTATTTGCGCATCCTGTTCACTTTCAGAAGTACACACATGCCCCATCCCGGCATCGTAATAAATAGAATCACCTTCATTCAACTTTACAGGCTCATAAAATTCACTGAAAAAAGTAATTTCACCTGACAATACCAACAGAAATTCTTCACCCGAATGCCTGACCCAGTCATCAAAATCATCAAATGAACGTGCATGCACGATGGATTTGAATGGCACCATTTTTTTATGGGTTAATTCTGTTGCAAGTAACTCGTGATTATAAGTGCTGGTTGGGTGGGCACGCCCGCCACTGTTAACTGTAACGGATCTGCGACCGGAGATGAGCGGCTCCACGCTGGATATAAATAGCTGTGGAACATCAATACCAAGTCCTGCCGCCAGCTTTTGAACAACATCAAAAGAAGGAGAGACCAGTTCATTCTCTATTTTTGATAATGTAGACTTAGCCAGGCCAGTCCGGTTGCTAGCCTCATCCAGAGTCCAGCTATGACTTTGACGAATTGAGCGTACTTTTTCACCTAATTTTAACGGTTGAAATACTGAATTCCCTTCAGCTTGCCGGTCAACGGGATTACCTTGATTCATCACTAAAACGGTCTTTACTCTATAAGTTTAAATATTTCAGTGAATATACTTAAACCTGAGTCCATAGTACAGTCTTTTGAAACTTTATTTCTCATAGGAAACAAAGTTTACTGGAATAACTATCTGGAGTAGATAACTTTTTTCTCAGATTTATTTTCGAATATGGAGCAGCCATTACTATAAAACCAATATTTTATAGTAAATCCTTATTCTACTTTATCGAGTGTGACGTGATAACAAGCTAAAACAATTGCCTTAAGAGCATTGTTCTGACAACATCCGAACTTCTCTTATCAGCATAAAAGACAGCTTATGCAGTCATTATTAAGACTTGTCCTGATCATTAGTTCTGTTATTTTCAACTTCTGTTGGGCTGTAACTGATTCCTCTCCTGATAATAAACTGAATATCCTGACTTCTTTTCCACCCGCTTTTTACCAACCTTTTCAGCAATTATTTTCTCAACTACACCCTGAAATTGAGCTGAATATTCGAAATAAAAAAACCACCGCCGGCTTGAGCTACCTGCAACGTCAGACAGATCATCATATTGATATTTTCTGGGCATCAGCACCTGATGCTTTTGATATACTGGATCAGGCAGAACTGCTAGAAGAAATTAAAGATACACCCTTTCCCTTTCCAACTGAATTACACGGCTATCCGTTAAAAGATATTGAAAATCATTACCTGGGTTTTGCCTTATCCGGTTACGGTATTATTTTCAATCAACAATATGCCCGACAACATCAGCTTCCGGCTCCACAAAGCTGGAAAGACTTAACTAACCCTCTGTATCACTCACACCTGGCCCTTTCGTCACCATCTCGTTCGGGCACTACACATTTAATGATTGAAATGATTTTACAGCATTATGGCTGGAACGAAGGGTGGAAAATTATACTGCAAATGGCCGGTAACGCTGCCACCATAACAGCACGAAGTTATGGCGTTCCAGAAGGAGTTCAACAAGGCCGATTTGGCCTGGGACTGACTATAGATTTTTTATCCAGACGAATTTCTAATGATGAAATTGAGTTTATATATGCTAATGAAACTCGATTTCTTCCTGCCAGTATTGCGTTACTAAAAACATCCTCCAACAAATCTAATGCCAATTTATTTATCCAGTTCCTACTTTCCCGTCAGGGACAGGAACTGTTACAAACACGTAAAATTTCACGTCTACCAATTAATCCTCAACTATATGCGGATAATAAATCTCCTCTTAATCCCTATTCATTAAAACCCGCAAATTTCCTAAAAACATTTAGCGCTACAGAATCCAGACAAAGATACCAACTTGTCAATACACTTTTCGATCATTTCATCACTTTCCAGTTATCAACTTTACAGCGCATATGGAAAAAAGTAATTGAAGCTGAGAAAATATTAAACGACAACATTGAGAGTAAAAACAAATGGCAATCTCAGTTAGAGGCTATTAGAGATCAACTGACAACCATTCCTCTAAATGCCGAACAAATAAACAACGTTATTACTTTAAGAAAGTCCAAACCTCTAAACTCAAATTTTTCGACACCCGGATTTTTACCCAGCACTTTAACACCGTTAAAATCAACCTGGCTAAGCACTCTGGTTGACGCTGAAAAATCATTACAGGAAATACTAACTGATACTCTCCAGGTTAAAACCTCAGTGCACATCAATTAAGCCTAACGATGAAACTGCATAGTATAAAAACAGCCTTATTCCTGTCATTTTCAACATTTCTTGGATTAACACTGATTGCAGTTATCAGCTCCTGGTACTCTTTTAATGAGCTGCATGAAAACCAGCTAAATGTTGTGAGTAAAAACATACCTGCACTCATAAAGAGCACTGAACGGGTAGAACTTAGTAACTTATTATCTACCCAGACCACTCGAATTATTTCAGCTGAAACTGCTTCAGAATTATCGATAAACTGGTCCCAACTATCAAATTCAATAAAACAAATGTCACTGGCAATTACCGATAGTCAGAAAAAAATTCCAGTTCATAATCTAAAACAACTGGATAAGCTCTTTAAACAATTGAAAGAGAACCTTTTCTCCATAAAGTTAAATATCAGCCAGAGCCTGTTAATTAACCAGGCAATATTTGAAAATAAAATACGGCTTGAGTGGGCTAAGAATGATGCGCTCGATGAAATCGACCCATTACTTGAAGATAAACAGTTTTATATTCAGCTTTTACTCAAACAGAAATCAGATTCCAACACCACCTTGCTGCAGCAACAAATTACCGAGCTGGTTTTAATGTCATCCATACGCAGTCAAATTAATCTTATTTCAGATATTGTTACGCGTACATCCGATTTAAAAAATGGTGATCAATTAACCACTAACCAGCTTTATACCAGCCAGCTCATTGTTAAATTACAACAGGACCACCAGAAGCTTCAGGCCAATTCATCTACACTGTCTATCACCCAGAACATGAATGAACTATTTCAATTTATATCTGGAGATAACAATCTTTTTCAAATGACAACAACCCGGTTGAAGCTCTACCAGGCAAGTTTGAATTTGCTCAGTGAAAACCAGAACCTGTTATCCCAATTTAATCAACAAATAAAAAACCATGCCATTGCAGAAGAGAAAAAGGCTCTGCAAAATTCACATCACGCCACCCGGCAAATTCAAAAGTCACAGTTTATCCTTTTTATTGTGTCCATTATTAGCCTCATCATCGCCTTACTGGTGGGCTGGCTTTATGTAGAGCGTTATCTGGTTCAGAGAATTATCAGCCTGCACAATAATATGAGA
>JABHSO010000064.1 GCA_018669845.1 Gammaproteobacteria bacterium
AAAATAGACAAACTGGAGCAAGCCATAAATGAGATTCAACAACAGATGGCTGCCCCTGAATTCTATCAAAAATCCGCCGATACCATCACAGAGGCGCAGCAAGCACTGGCGAGTGAAGAGCTGGAACTGGAAAAATTATTTGCGCGATGGGAAGAGCTGGAAGGTTAAGCAACTTTGACAATACATAAAAATCCGTCTCACTATTAAGAGGGCTTTTTTGGTAGTATTTAAACGACTTCCAAAACAAGTCCGGGGCTTTACACCTATAAAACTGTTTAACCAGAATAAACGCAGTTAAAATCTATACAACGACGTCCAAAGCTGAAAAAGACCAGTAGGGTATGCATAATTTTTCAATTAATCCTGCTGATACCAGCCCTTTATTGGTGATGAGCGCTGTTTTAATATCGCTAGATTAATCAAGAAATTATGCATACTTTTGTAATTTAACTGATTTATCCAGGGTCACACCGCGATATCAACTAATGTCTCAATTTGAATAATTTTGATAGTGCCTCGCCCGGTTTCCAGTACGCCCTGCTTTTGCCAGCGTGATAAATAGCGCGACACTATTTCTCTAGCCGTACCCAGTTCAGCAGCCAGTTCAGACTGTTTTATCTCCACCATTTGTTCGGCACCCATCTTTTCAATGAGCAGTCCTGCCAGGCGAGCATCAACAGGAATAAAAGCATGTTGTGCAAATCGGTCTACTACCTGTTTAAAGCGGGTACCTATGTTATTTAAAACCCAATGATGAAAATGGCTGGAACTATCCATCCAGATATTAAACTGCTGTTTATCAGCCCAGCAAAACCAGCCATCCAGGTCAGCTGTAGCAATAAAGCTATAGTCATCATCATTGATCAAATTAATCAGAGAATGAATACAAAGCTGCCCAGGATCAATTCGATACAGCAACATAGATCGAGATTGAGTATTTTTTAGTTCAACCTTTACAACGCCTTTTCCTAACAACATAAAGCGATTACAGGGTTGCCCTGGTTTAAACAGAGTCTCGCCCTTGTGAAAGCTTTGTTTTCGCCATGAATAACTGCTCAACTCCTGCATTTCGGCTATCTCGGGAAATACATTGGACAGCGTATTATGATCAACCATTTTCAATTCCAGATCTTTCTTTGACGCTGACATAAATATAAGTATCCTTTAAATTATCCAACATCATAGTATCAATACTTACTAATATTAAATTTTTTTTCCATTTTGGCAAAAAAGCACCTCTTTTTGACGCTAAAGTCGCTATAACTCTCATTAAAAGTATAAAACCACAAAACGAGAGCTTTCTTAACAACAACTAAATGCTATTATTCGCACAATTCAAATTTAACTTAACTAGAGTGACTGAAGGAACAAACGAACAATATCAGTTAACCGTCGAACCACGATCTAAACATAACATTTCTCGCCGACAGATTTCAGAAGCGGCGCTAAAGGTACTTTACCGACTAAATAAAGCCGGCTATCGCGCCTGTCTTGTTGGTGGTGGTGTTCGAGATGTGTTACTGGGCAAGCACCCTAAAGACTTTGATGTGACCACCAGTGCCACACCAGAGCAGGTCAATGCCCTGTTTAAAAACTGCCGCCTCATCGGCAGGCGATTTCGGCTGGCTCACATCCGATATGGTCGCGAAGTCATTGAAGTAGCCACCTTTCGCAGCCATGCACCGGAATCCCCCAAAACCGAATTGAATGACGAAGGTCGAATCCTGCGTGATAATACTTTTGGCAGCATAGAAGAAGATGCCCTGAGACGTGACTTTACGGTCAATGCTCTATATTACGACATTAAAGATTTTGCCCTGCTGGACTATGCCAACGGTTTGCAGGACCTACAAAACAAAACTTTACGGTTGATCGGTGACCCGGTTACTCGTTACAAAGAAGATCCAGTGCGCATGCTTCGGGCAGTACGGTTTGCCGCTAAGTTAGAGTTTACTATCGAGCCGGCAGCCGAACAGGCTATTTTCGAACTGGGGTATTTACTGAAGGATATTCCCTCGGCTCGTCTTTATGATGAAGTACTAAAGATCTTCCACTCAGGTTACGCACTTAGGTCATACGAATTATTGCGTCAGTACGAGCTTTTTCAGTATTTATTTCCCAAACTGGACAAGCACCTGAAATCTGAACCCGCTGAAGCCATTCTGGATTTTATCGAACAATCCCTGGTCAATACCGATATTCGTATTTCAGAACACAAACCGGTATCACCGGCATTTATCTTTGCAGCCCTGCTATGGCCTCTGGTTCATCAAAAAGCTATACAGCTACAGGCAGAAAAAATCAGTACTCTGCCTGCTTTGCAAATTGCCGGCAGTGAAATTTTTTCTGAGCAGGTAAAAACAATTGCTGTTCCTAAACGCTTTAGCCAAATTGCCAAAAACATCTGGAACATGCAACCAAGATTCAGTAATACTCGTGGAAAACAGCCTAACAGGTTAGTTAATCATCCGAATTTTCGAGCCGGCTACGACTTTTTCTGTATCCAGTCGATGGTAGGTCTGACCACTTTTCAACTGTGTGAGTGGTGGACTCAATTTCAGATTGACCACCCCCCTCAGCCTCCTGTTCACCGAAAACCGGGGCATCGTCCCAGACGTCACCGACAAGACAGAAACAAAAGCTCGGAATAACGACTTTCACCATGCACAACAACGAAGTTAAAGCCTACATAGGCATAGGCAGTAATCTGGCCGATCCACAGCAACAGGTAGTCGATGTTTTACCTCATCTGAACCAGATAAGAGAAACTCGCCTGATAAGCCATTCATCGCTATATCAATCAGCTGCAGTTAGTGATATTCCGCAGGAAGATTACATTAACGCTATCGCCTGCCTGGCGACCCGACTACAACCAATGGCACTTTTACTGGAACTTCAGTCCATTGAATATGCTTTTTACCGACAACGTTCAGATGACCTGAAATGGGCACCAAGAACCATGGATCTGGATATCATTTTATTCGGTAATATTCAGCAAAAGGATTCTCATTTGAGTATCCCTCACGTTGAAATGCAAAACCGTTTATTCGTATTACAACCTTTACAGGAAGTTGCAGGTAACATTTATATACCCGGCCTTGGTAGCCTCAGTTACTTGATACAACAGGCCCCGGACCTGCGCATTAATCGACTGGAATTTGCTAAAAACTGACCGCACAATTGAGCATATTCTTAAAATAACATTGCAACCATTTTTGTACAGTGAAATACTACCGGCATTACCCTAATTTCCTGTTATATGTACACAGCTAAACCTCTCGAAAAGAAGATCACAATTCCCTATCTTAACAATCTGAAGCAGCAGGGAGAGAAATTTGCCTGCCTGACCGCCTATGATTACAGCTTTGCCAGATTAATGGATAGAACTGGCGTTGAAGTCGTGCTGGTTGGGGACTCATTGGGTATGGTCATACAGGGACATGACACCACTATTCCAGTGACTGTCGCTGATATTGAATATCATGGAATGGCCGTCAGCAAAGGCCTGGAAAAAAGCTTGCTGATGATTGATATGCCTTTTGGCTCACTTAATTCGCAACAGCAGGCACTGGATAACGCCAGTCACATGATCAAAAAGACAGGTGCCCAGGTGGTTAAACTGGAAGGCGGTATTACCCAGATTAAAACGGTCGAAACTCTGAGCAAATACAACATTCCTGTTTGTGCACATCTAGGCTTACAACCTCAGTCGGTACACAAAATGGGTGGATACCGGGTGCAGGGACGTGAACATGACAGTGCTATTGAAATGAAAGATACTGCACTGCAAATTCAGGAAGCAGGTGCCGATTTGTTACTGCTTGAATGTGTTCCAGCTACACTGGCAGCAGAAATTTCTCAATTACTCCACATTCCAGTTATTGGCATCGGTGCGGGTTCAGACTGTGACGGGCAAATCCTTGTGTTACAGGATATGCTGGGTATTACACCCGGTAGACCACCCAGTTTTTCCAGAAACTTCCTACTGGATCATGGCTCCATCGAAGAATCTATCAGCGCTTATGTGACCGAAGTTAAAAACAAAAGTTTTCCTGAAGCTTCACACTGTTTTTCATAAAGACTCCACCTTAAATTTATAGCAATATGTTACAGGTTCACAACAACAATGAATTAAGCGCCCAAATTCGTGACTGGAAACGACAGGGACATAGAATTGCATTTGTTCCCACCATGGGCAACTTACATCAGGGACACCTGTCACTATTACGCCTGGGGCATGAACAGGCTGACAAATTAATCAGCAGTATTTTTGTCAACCCGATGCAATTCAGCCCTAATGAAGACCTCAACAATTACCCCAGAACACTGGAACAGGACTGCAAAGCATTGATGGAGCATCAGTGTGACCTGGTGTATTTACCCACAGAACAAGATTTATACCCCAATGGTCTGGAGCATATGACCACTGTTCATGTTATGGATATCACACAGCGATTTGAGGGAGAGTTCCGGCCCGGGCATTTAACCGGAGTAAGCACCATCGTACTTAAATTATTTAACCTGGTGCAACCCGATATCGCTGTGTTTGGTAAAAAAGATTACCAGCAACTACAGATGATAAAAAAGATGGTCAAGGATCTAAACCTGAATATAGATATCATTGGTGGGGAAACTGTTCGTGATGAAAGCGGCATAGCCATGAGCTCACGCAACCAGTACCTGACTGAAGATCAGCAGCCTATAGCGACTAAACTCCAACAGCAACTATCCAGAGTTGCCGAAGAAATAAGGAAGGGGAACAAGTCATTTTCAGCTTTAACAAAAGAAGCGACAGACTTTCTTAACCAGTCAGGTTTTGAAGTTGATTACTTTGATATTTGCCATCAACAAACGCTAAAACCTGCTAATGATAAAGA
>JABHSO010000079.1 GCA_018669845.1 Gammaproteobacteria bacterium
CTCCATCAAAGACACGCTGAACCGCCATTCGTCGTATCAATGCTTGTTGATCAGTCGTGAGTTCGCGGCCATCTATTTTCATAACTCCATTATACTATGCCTGTAAAATTAATGTATTCTTTATTATGGTACCGTTAGTAATAGTCCTTTTGGGAGTGTTAGAAATTCTGTGTCATTTCTTTAAACTAGCAATAAAGAGGAATGATAAATGTCTAATGAATTTAAAATATTTTGTCTAAATAATTCCCTGATTCAGCAAAATAAAATTTAAATGGATTTCTAGTTACAGGGTAGCGTATATTACAAATTATGCAGATTTTTGATAAAAAATTTCCAAAACAGAAGATACGATATACATCACAATGTCTTCTGGCTACCTTTGTGATTGGAAGTATATTAATGCTGATTGATGTAAAATCAAATGCTGCAGCTGTGGCGTCTTTAGGGGCTAGCACCTTTATTGCATTCACAATGCCGGAAGCACAAGTGTCCCGCCCGAGATTTCTCATAGGTGGTTATATTATTGGTATTTTAGTGGGTTCCATTTTTTATTTTATTCTACAATATTTTCTCAGCTATGGTGTTCCAATTTCTCATAAAGTTCTATTGTCTATGCTAACAGCTACTGCTGTTGGCTTTGCAATTTTTCTTATGGTTATTCTAGATTTTGAACATCCTCCTGCTGCAGGTGTTACTCTCGGGCTGGTTGCAAATGCCTGGAGTGTAAAAATTATAATTGTTATTTTTTTTGGAATTCTTTTATTAGCTGGATTTAAGGCTATTTTGAAGCCTGTGCTAAAGGATCTGCTGTAATAATGATAGCAGCTATCTGAAGTACTATGAAAGAAGCCCTCCATCATGTGTCCTATGAAACAACTGCAGAGATAATCAGTCATAAATTTTACAACTGCTTTGGCTGAAAAAAGAAGTGGACCCAAAAAACTGGACAACTCCCTTAGGAGTTATTTTCCACAACATCAAGCCACCTTTGGCAGCCTGATAGACTCATAATAAAACTGATTCGGGGTTGCCTTCAAGGTCTGATGCTTCCGATTTTGATTATAAAATTCAAAGTACTTTTTCAATGACTGTTTAGCATCAGCCATAGAATCATAGGCCTTTAAATAAACGTCCTCATATTTCACGCTACGCCATAATCGTTCCACAAACACATTATCACGCCAGGCACCTTTGCCATCCATGCTGATTTTTATACCATTGTCCTTTAGGACGTCAGTAAAGACTTCACTAGTATACTGGCTATGGAATTACCAGCTGCACATTTCTTGGTGGAATTGACGGGAAGTCCTGTGCATACAAATCCAACAATTTCTGAAGCATTAGAACAGTACCTTCGTTTAAAAGGCTCAGACAAAGGTAAGATCTTCTATCAAACCGCTGAATGCAATATCAAGTATGTTACTAAGTGTTTGGGATCTCATTGCCCAACATTAAAAAGATTCAACAAGAGTGCTTCAAAACAGATGACGACATTCGATGGCTAGTAGCTCTCATCAGCGATACTGGTATGAGATTAAGTCAATACCCGAGATAGAGATACGAATACTTAATCACTATCCATACATACACGTATCAACAACGTGTATCAGGTGGATACATGGTGGTTTCACTGTCTGGTGACAGAAGGACATTAATTGAATCAATATCCAAAGAAAATGGCGTCCCAGACAGGACTCAAACCTGTGACCTCAGCCTTCGGAGGGCTGCATTCTATTCAACTGAACTACTGGGACATGGGGTGGAATAAACTAACATATTCCGTTTTTATTACAACAACACCTTCGGAGGTCAACACTCTATCCAACTGAGCTACGAGCGCATTATTGAAGCCGCGTAGTCTAACAGCTTTATGGGTAAGCTTAAATGCTTAAACAGGTTCCTGCATGCAGACCCTGTTTAAGCACTAATGTGCTACTGCCCGGAGAGCTTTTCTTCTTCAGGTAATACCAGGTTTAAGATGATGGAGAGTATTGCTACTGGTAATAATCCGGTGCTTAACAATACTTTTAAGGTGGATGGTAAGTGTTGTAGGGCTTCGGGCACAGCCTGCAAGCCTAGTCCGATTGATAGTGACAGGGCAAATATCACCATGTTGCGACGGTTCCAGATGACATCGGACAGAATATTAATGCCCGCAGCCGCGACCATACCAAACATGACTATGACACCGCCTCCAAGCACGGCGATAGGCATTGATGCTACAACTGCACCTACTTTAGGTATTAGGCCGCACACTATTAGAAATATAGCTCCAATGGTGACTACATACCGGCTCATCATTCCGGTGAGGGAGATCAGTCCTACGTTTTGACTAAAAGAAGTGTTTGGAAGGCCACCAAAAAATCCGGCCAGAAGTGAACCGAGGCCATCAGCAAAGGTGCCTCCACTCAGTTCTCTGTCTTTGGGCTCTCTTTTTGCGCCTGCTTTGGTGATGCCTGATATATCGCCCACTGTTTCGATTGCGCTGACAAATGCCATTAAGCTGATGCCAATGACGGTGGCTAGATCAAATTCAAAACCGAACTTAAAGGGTTCCGGGATCATAAACCAACTGGCTTTGGCTATGCCTCCAAAATTGACTATGCCCATGAATACAGCAACTACATAACCACTAATCAGGCCGATTAAAATACCTGCTGAAGAGAATAAACCTCGGGTGAAAAATTTGATGCCCAGGGTGACTGCAATAACAATGATTGCCAGTCCCCAGTGAGACAGTGCTCCAAATTCTGGCTTCCCCATGAGTGGAACTCCGCCCGCTGCATATTTAATGCCTACCGGTAGCAGGGTGAGACCAATGGTGAGTACGATAAGCCCGGTGACTAGAGGAGGTAGCCAGTGACGAATTTTATTAATAAAGAACCCCAGTATGAAGTGTACTATTCCACCGATGATAATGCCTCCAAATAGAGCGGCCATGCCGGCTGTTTTTACCGCAGGGATCATGACTGGAATAAAGGCAAAACTGGTGCCTTGCATGATGGGTAACCGGGCACCGACTGGACCAAAGCTGATGGTTTGAATCAACGTGGCTATGCCGGAAAATAGCATCGCCATTTGAATCATATAAACAAGATTGGGTGAGCCAAAGCTATAACCTGCAGCCAGGCCGATAATTATTGCCGGGGTAAAGTTGCTGACAAACATGGCCAGTACATGTTGAATGCCAAGTGGAATGGCAATGGCTAAAGGTGGTTTGAACTCTGGATCTCTTAATTGTTCTGCAGTTACTTTCTGAGTCATTTTGGTTTCTCCTTTGGCTGGTTTTTATTTTATATTTATTAGTTTTTTTATTTTGATACAAGTTGTAATTGTTTGAAAAGTTGTAGCATTGTTTTATTTTTAATGAATGACAGGTTGTAAGGGTGTTCGCTGCGAAGCTTTGGGTAGGCTGAAGCTGCAGGCATGTCTTCAATGCTCAGGGCAATCTGCCCCCATAATACCAGTGTCGGTAATTCTTTCTTACGGTGTTTGATTTCGAGTAGCAGTTGATTTACAAAGCTTATCCAGAATTTAGCTTCTTTAGTGGGTTTTCGATCCGGGTGTAAAACGGGTGTTGCATTGAATAACAGAAATCCTTTTTGCTGTAAGGCAGCAAACAGTTGGCCAATGTTTTGAATTAAATTTTGCTTGTTTAAATTAGCAATAGTTGACTGTGGAATTTTTCCATCGGCCTCTGTTTTGATTAGACCTTGAGCTAACAATGCTGTCTTCATAATATTTCTAAGAGACGTTGCTTTGTTGACGCCTTTGCTTAACCCTTTTTCTGCCCATAGATCGGTAACAGCTGCATCATAAAAGGCGATGCCATTGGCTGATTCTTTTCTGGGGTATGGAGATTCACCGAATAAAATGTACTCACAATGGCTCAGGTCGCGCTGGAAAGCAGCGAATATTTTATCCGGGCCGGGAAGCCAGTTTGTATGTTGTGTCAGGGTTTGAAGGTAAGCCGGATCGACTGTTTGCAAGGCATTGGTTAAAGGTTTAATCCATTCTTTATGCACAGATGATGACTTTAGTAACTGGGTGATTATCGTGTTATCAGTCATTGGTGATTAACTGGTTAAGACGGAATTCTGCGATTTTAGCAATTTCAGTAATACAGCTATCGAACTCAGTATCGACTGAGTTTTGTAAGCGGGTTTCGATAGCATCAAGAATGTCGTAACGCGTTAATTTTTTTACTGCGATTACAAATGGGAAATCAAATTTCTCCAGGTATTGCCTGTTGAGTTTGCGCAACTTTTGAAGTTCTTCTGCGCTGCAGTTATTAAGACCCGCGCCGGCCTGTTCATTTTTTGAATCAGCTGTCAGCTCGCCTGCTTCAGCTTCTTTTCCAGCCAGCTCGGGGTGATTGCAAATCAATTTTTTTCGCTGTTCTTTATCGGCATTATTAACAATATCTTTCATTAGAGTGTGAAGCCGTTGAACAGAATCAAAAGGCCGCAGGGGATAAACCTGTTCAGCTACCCAGGCGGAGTGTTCAAATATTGATCCAAGTTCCATAACAAAATTAGACTGGCTGAAGTTATTAATGCTCTGCAGGGAAATAGTGTTTGTCATATTATTATATTTAAAAGATCAGGGTTTAGCCTGATAGGGGTGATGCTGTATCCAGTGTTGTGCAATATCAACACGTTTGCAAATCCATACCTGCCCATGTGACTGGATATAATCCAGAAAACGTTGCAGAGCAGCAAATCTTCCGGGGCGCCCGGCTAGTCGACAATGCAAGCCTATCGATAACATTTTTGGTGATTCTTCGCCTTCGGCATATAACACATCGAAACTGTCTTTAAGGTAACGGTAAAATTGCTCGCCAGAATTAAAGCCCTGTGCGGTAGCGAATCGCATGTCATTTGTATCCAGTGTGTAAGGCACGACTAAATGGGGTTTTACAGATGTATCGGGTAAAGTAACTTCACTCCAGAAGGGCAGGTCATCTCCGTAGTAATCTGAATCGTATAAAAATCCGCCGTGTTCAACCACTAGCCCTCTTGTGTTAGGGCTATCACGCCCGGTGTACCAACCGGATGGGTGTTCACCAGTTAAGTCTTTCAGAATCTCAACAGCCTGTTGCATGTGGGTGCGTTCGGTGTAGATATCGATATCTTGATAGTGAATCCAGCGTAAGCCATGACAGGCTATTTCGTGGCCGAGTGCCTGAAACTGTCTGGTTAACTCGGGGTGGCGTTGTAAAGCCATGGCGACTGCAAAAATGGTCAATGGCAAATTACGCTTTTCAAACTCTCTTAATATTCTCCAGACTCCGGCTCTGGAACCATATTCATAAATAGATTCCATGCTCATGTGGCGATCAGGATAAGCTTCGGCACCTATAATTTCAGACAGGAATCTTTCTGAATTTTCATCATCATGCAAAATGCAGCTTTCTCCGCCTTCTTCATAATTTAAAACGAATTGCACGGCGATTCGGGCATTATTAGGCCATTTAGCATGGGGTGGGTGCTGACCATAACCAACCAGGTCTCTAGGGTAAGTTTTTGACATGAGTGAATACTGACTAGGATGATAGTGCTTTATTGTTGACAATATTGTAGGCTAATGTCAAATGTAACTATTCAGCGTAATTAAAAGTCTAAAAATGATCACCACGAAGACACGAAGTACACGAAGGAAAATCATTATGTAATAATGAAACTTATTCTAATTCATAACTAATGTTTGAGTTAGTAGATTTTAATGAATGAGTATTTGTTTTTCTTCGTGATCTTCGTGGCGAAAAATCTTTAAAGTAACAGAATATTGAAACTTGTTGAGTAGTTACTGTCAAATAACAATT
This sequence comes from Gammaproteobacteria bacterium, assembly GCA_018669845.1. Lineage (GTDB taxonomy): Bacteria > Pseudomonadota > Gammaproteobacteria > JACNJF01. The sequence goes on from JABHSO010000079.1 coordinate 5,825, forward strand.
AAAGGTAGTTTGAGGTTAATAATGGGTTGTTTAACTACGCATGTACTGGATACCGCGAATGGTTGCCCGGCCAGCAATATTCGGGTTGAGTTATATAATCTTGATAACGGCAGATCGTTACTTAACCAGTCGGTGACCAATGCTGATGGTCGTCTGGATAAACCTTTGCTAGAAGATGAAACATTCATCAAAGGTCGATATGAACTGGTATTTCATGCCGGTGATTACTTTTCTGCTTTAGGCTTGCAACTCCCCGATCCCCCGTTTGTAGAAGATGTAGCCCTGCGCTTTGGCATATCCGATGCTGATCAGCACTACCATGTTCCTCTGCTGGTATCGCCCTGGAGTTACTCTACCTATCGGGGCAGTTAAGGCATGACGGTGTCGGCTTCAGAAAGTGTCATTCGTTTTATTCTGGATGGTGCTGTTGTTTCTGTTTCGCATATTGATCCCAGTTTAACGTTGCTGCAATACCTGCGAGAGACGTTATATCGTAGCGGTACTAAAGAAGGTTGTGCTGAAGGGGACTGTGGTGCCTGCACCGTTGTCTTGGGTGAGCTTGTCGATGGTCGAGTCAGCTTGCGCAGTGTTAATGCCTGTATTCAGTTTGTGGCCATGTTGCATGGCAAAGTGCTGTTTACGGTGGAATCGCTTAAGCCAAAGCACGATTCAGAGCTTCATCCTGTTCAGCAGGCCATGGTTGATTGTCATGGATCTCAATGTGGATTTTGTACATCCGGGTTTGTGATGTCTCTTTTTGCTCTGTTTAAAAGCTCGGTGAATCCAGATCGCTCTCAAATAAATGATGCGCTGTCGGGTAATTTGTGTCGCTGCACCGGTTACAAACCGATTATTGATGCGGCGCAGGAAATGTTTGCCATTGAAACTAACCAGCCCAGAAACTGGTTAACACAGGCTGCGTTGAATGAGCCACAACCCATAGACGATTTTGAGAAAGCTTTAATTGATCAGCTTGAAGCTATACGACCTGTCAAAATGCTTCAGCTTGAGCATTCTGAAAAACAGTATTTTGCGCCATTAGATTTACAAAGCCTGACAAAATTAATCAGAGATAAGCCTGATGCGACTTTAATTGCTGGGAATACTGATGTGGGCTTATGGGTCAATAAACAGTTACGAGACTTGCCAGAAGTGATTTCGCTGTCTCTGGTAGAGGATCTTAAGAAAATTGATATTACAGACTCTGACATTACTATTGGTGCAGCAGTTTCTCTATCAGATGCCTTTGCTGCTCTGGTTAAATATTACCCTGAGTTAAAAGAGCTATTCCGTCGCTTTGCTTCGCAGCCGGTACGTAATGCAGGCACTCTGGTGGGTAATGTAGCGAATGGCTCACCGATTGGTGACTCTATGCCGATATTGATTGCCTTGCAGTCTGAGCTGATTTTACGTAAGGCAGACTCTCAACGGATAGTCGCGCTGGATCAGTTTTATCTGGGGTACCAGCAAAAAGATTGTCAGCCGGGTGAATTTATCGAAGCGATAAGAATTCCTCTAAATACAAAGCATTACAGGCTGGCCAGCTATAAAGTCAGTAAGCGCTATGATCAGGATATTTCAGCAGTTTGTGCGGCATTCGTGATCGGGCTGGATGAAGACGGTACTATTTTTCATTGTCGAGTTGCTTACGGTGGTATGGCAGCAACTCCGGCTCGTGCTCGAAATACCGAGAAGGTTTTGCTGGGTTCGAAGTGGAATGAAAAGAATCTGGCATTAGCCATGGCAACTCTGGCTGAAGATTTCTCTCCTCTATCGGATGTTCGGGCCAGTTCTGATTATCGCCTGAAAGTGGCACAAAATTTATTAACCCGGTTTTACCTGGAGACTCAACCTGGACAGTCTGGTGCGGTGTCTCAGGTGAATCGATTGAATGATTTGCCCGGTCTTCGTCATGAGTAAATCGGTTCCCCATGAATCGGCTCATTTGCACGTTACAGGTAATGCGACTTTTGCTGATGATATCCCTCAACTGGAAGGCACTCTGTTTGTCGCGCTATTTATAAGTGAAAAAGCGCATGCAAATATTCAATCGATTGATTTTTCTGCGGTTGAGGCTTCTACCGGATTTGTGTCGATTTTAACAGCTGAGGATATTCCAGGAGTTAATGACTGTGGCCCTATTATTCATGATAATCCCATTCTGGCCAATGAAAAGGTGAGTTATATTGGTCAGCCGGTATTTGCCGTGGTGGCTGATAGTTTTTTGAATGCTCGAAAAGCGGTCAAAAAGGCAAAAGTATCATACGAAGAACTGGATGCAATTTTTGATCTTAATGAAGCCGATAACAATAATTCTTACGTATTGCCACCGATGGTTTTGCAAAAAGGTAATGCCCAAAATAAGCTTGATCAAGCTGATCGAAAACTTGAAGGACGATTTAAAGTAGGTGGGCAGGAGCATTTTTATCTGGAAGGACAGGTGGCTTATGCCGTTCCGAAAGAAGATGGGTGTCTGCACCTATGGTGTTCAACACAGCACCCGACTGAAATGCAGCATCTGGTTGCCAAAAGCTGTCTGCTGGATGCGAATCAGATTGTTGTGGAAATGCGTAGGATGGGTGGAGGTTTTGGTGGTAAAGAATCTCAATCCGCCCTGTTTTGCTGCATTGCATCTCTGGCGGCGAAAAAATTAAATCGCCCGGTAAAGTGCAGGCTTGACCGTGATGATGACATGCTGATTACCGGAAAGCGTCATCACTTTAATTATGATTATCATGTTGGATTTGACAAAACTGGAAAGATAAAGTCTCTACAGTTAAAGATGTTGCTGGGCGCTGGCTATTCTGCCGATTTATCCGGGCCTGTCGCAACTCGTGCTCTGTGTCATGCCGATAATGCTTACTTGCTCGACGATGTGGATCTGGGGGCTTATTGCTGCAAAACAAATACCCAGTCAAATACAGCATTCCGCGGTTTTGGTGGGCCTCAGGGGGCTTTTGCTACGGAATATATTATCGATAACATTTCACGGTCTGTGGGTGTCGATTCGCTGGATGTTCGTAAGCTAAATTTTTATGGGAAGACAGAAAATAATATTACTCCCTATGGGCAGCTGGTCGAAGATAATGTGATTCATGAACTGGTGGATGAGCTGGAAAAATCGAGTGATTATCGTTCACGCCGAAAAGAAGTTCAAGCGTTTAACCAGACTTCGACGATCATCAAAAAAGGGCTGGCGCTGACACCGTTAAAATTTGGAATTTCCTTCAATGTGGTTCATTTCAATCAGGCAGGCGCACTGGTACATATCTATACCGATGGCTCTGTGCTGGTTAATCATGGTGGAACGGAAATGGGGCAGGGCTTGAATACCAAGGTAGCTCAGGTGGTGGCCAATGAACTTGGCATTAATCCAAAACAGGTTAGAGCTACTGCTACAGATACCAGTAAGGTGGCGAATACCTCGGCAACGGCAGCATCGACTGGCTCAGACCTGAATGGAAAAGCGGCACAGGATGCTGCGAGACAGATAAAAGATCGTTTAGTAACATTTTTGTCTGAAACATATTCAGTAGAAAAAGGAAAAATATCATTTATTGATAACGTTGTTGTGTTTGGTACAGAAAAAATTGAATTCAATGCGTTAATTCAAATGGCTTACGAAGCCAGAATCCAATTATGGTCAGATGGTTTTTACAAAACACCAGGGTTGCACTGGGATAAGGAAAAGCTGACTGGCAGCCCGTTTTATTATTATGCTTACGGGGCATCAGTATCTGAAGTGGTCATTGATACCTTAACGGGTGAGTTTAAAATACTCAGAGCTGATCTACTGCATGATGCAGGTAACTCCATTAACCCTGCTATTGATCTTGGGCAAATTGAAGGTGCTTATATCCAGGGCATGGGCTGGTTAACCACCGAAGAACTGGTGTGGAATGATGAGGGGCGATTGCTGACACATGCTCCCTCTACTTATAAAATTCCTGCAGTGAGCGATTGCCCTGCAGAATTTAATGTAAAGCTATTCAAAAATCAGAATGTCAAAGACTCTATCATGCGCTCGAAGGCAGTGGGTGAGCCTCCCTTGTTACTTGGGTTTTCAGTATTTTTTGCGATTCGTGATGCCGTAGCCAGTGTGGCTGAGTATAAAATTAATCCACCTTTAAATGCCCCTGCAACAGCAGAAGAAATTTTGAGTGCCGTCGACTTTTGTCGGGATCAGGCATCTGGATCAGTTAAGTGATTGAATGGCTTCACCAATTGCAGGAGATGCTGCAATCAGTTGAAAAACTTGTAATTGTGTCGGTGGCTTCGGTGAAAGGTTCCACGCCCAGAGAGCCGGGAGCCAGAATGCTGGTGAGTGCCAGTGAGGTTAAAAATACTATTGGTGGCGGACACCTTGAATATAAAGCCATTCAACTGGCGCGAAATATGTTGTCACAGGATTTATCCAGTGATTTGCAACGATTTTCTTTAGGAGCCAGTTTAGGGCAGTGTTGTGGTGGCGTAGCGACGTTATTTTTTGAAGTCGTTACTGATAAATCAGAATGGCTTAAGGATGCTCGACAATTTATGATTTTTGATCAGAATTTTGTTCAGGTGATCCCACTCAGTAACTATGCAAAATCACCACGTTTAATTGTATCGAATAGTTGTATAAAACCTGATTCCCTTGTTGAATCCCAAAAAAATGTTGGACCACTGGTTAATATTGCACGCCATATGCTAAACGATTCAGAAGTGACATCCATTAAGAGGGTGGGGGATAACGACTACGTTTTTGATCCGGTTAGAAGTCCTGATTTTAACCTCTTCCTGTTTGGTGCAGGGCATGTCGGTGAAGCTGTCATCAAATACCTGGCTGAGTTACCATGCCAGGTAACCTGGGTTGATACACGAGATGATCAATTACCGGAAATTTCGCCTTGTAATGTGAGTGTTATAACTACTGATACCCCTCAGGCGGTTATAGATGATGCACCTGCTGGAAGTTATTTTTTAGTGATGACACATGATCACAGTCTGGATCAGCAGCTGGCAGAATCGATATTGAAAAGAGATGATTTTAATTATTTCGGTTTAATCGGTTCATTGACTAAACGTAAAAAATTTGAACACAGGCTGTCACTTCGTGGTATTAATGCAGCGCAGTTATCACGAATGATCTGTCCAATTGGCATCAGTGGTATTTATTCCAAGCGACCTGCTGCAATCGCTCTGGCTGTGGTAGCTGAGTTAGTTCAGTGTTATGAAAAGACGGTGAATGGATTACAGGGTTCTTTCCGCCATTCTAATAATAAAGAGAATATAAAGTTATGAATACTTCACCGCCTTATCTGCTAGAACTCAAGGGTATGCGCAAGGCTTTCCCCGGTGTGTTGGCGACGGATAATGTTGATCTAAAAATAAAACCCGGTGAAGTGCATGCCTTGCTGGGGGAAAACGGTGCAGGTAAGTCAACACTGGTGAAAATGATTTACGGTATTTTAAAAGCAGATGCCGGTTCTATTCACTTTAATGGAGAACAGGTTGAAATTAACACGCCTGCACGTGCTCGTGAGTTGGGTGTGGCTATGGTATTCCAGCATTTTTCACTGTTTGACTCACTATCGGTGGTGGAGAATATTTCTCTGGGCATGGATCACGGTGCTGATATGGATGAACTTGCTCACGAAATCACCGATCTCTCCAATCGATACGGTTTACCATTAGATCCTCAGCGCCATGTTTATACTCTGTCTGTGGGTGAACGTCAGCGCATAGAAATAATTCGTTGCCTGTTACAAAAGCCTAAATTACTGGTCATGGATGAACCTACCTCGGTGTTGACACCTCAGGAGGTGGAAAAGTTGTTCATCACGCTGAAACGGCTTTCCGAAGAAGGCATGGCTATTTTGTATATCAGTCATAAATTGAATGAAATTAAAGCACTGTGCAGTAATGCAACTATCTTGAGACTGGGTAAAAAAGTAGATTCGGTAAAAGTTGAAGAAGAAAGCACGCAGTCATTGGCCGCTATGATGATGGGCAAAGAGTTAAAGGATATTCAGCACCCGGAAAAATCTGAATTAGGCGAGGTTCGCCTGTCATTGAAAGGGCTGGATATGCCGGCTAAGGATAAAACAGGCATATCGCTTAAAGCAATGAACCTGGATGTTTATGCTGGTGAAGTGGTTGGTATTTCGGGTGTTGCAGGTAATGGGCAGGATGAATTACTGGCGGCTTTAAATGGAGAGCAGCGTTGTGTCCAGGCATCCAGTATTGAAATTGAAGGTAAGGCTGCCGGGCGAATGAGTCCCAATGAACGTCGTTTAACGGGGCTTGCCAGTGTGCCGGAAAAGCGTCTGGGGCATGGGGCAGTTCCCGATATGGATTTGGTTGAAAATGCTTTTTTGACTGCGTTTAAAAGGCTGGGCCTGATTAAAAGTGGTTTGATAGATAAGATGCAAACCACGCATTTTGCAGAAAAAATAATTCAGGGTTTTTCAGTTAAAACACCCGGGTCAGATGTGCCTGCAGCCAGTTTATCGGGTGGTAATTTACAGAAATTCATCATTGGTAGAGAGTTGCTGCAAAATCCGGATATTTTAATTGTTGCCCAGCCAACATGGGGAGTTGATGCCGGTGCTGCACAAACAATTCGACAGGAGTTACGCGAACTGGCTGCCAAGGGAGCGGCTGTTCTGGTGATATCTCAGGATCTGGATGAATTGCTGGAAATCTCAGATCGTATTGGGGCAATCTGCGGTGGCAGGTTATCAAAATTTTATCAGACCAGTGAGATAACGACTGAACAGGTCGGTATGTTAATGGCAGGAGTTTGTCTTGAAGAGGGTGTGCTGAATGTTGCCTAGTATGATAAAGCGTCAAACTCCTTCAAAGGTGATGGTTTACCTGTCACCAGTATTGGCATTAGTTCTGACATTAATTGCTGGAATATTGTTGTTCCTGATCATGGGTGTGTCACCGACAGCTGCTTTACATGCTTTTTTTATTGAGCCTGTATCCAGTTTTTATGGCGTGACCGAATTAGGGGTCAAAGCAACACCATTGATTTTAATCGGAGTGGCACTGTCACTCGGTTTTAAGGCAGGGGTGTGGAATATTGGTGCTGAAGGGCAGCTGATTATTGGCGGTATGTGCGGTGGAGCTGTGGCTCTATTTTTCTATGAGAAAACAGGTTTTTATATTATTCCCCTGATATTAGCTGCCGGAATTTTAGGGGGTATGCTGTGGGCCACGATAGTTGCTTTTTTGCGTACCCAGTTTAATGCCAATGAAATTCTCACCAGTTTAATGCTGAGTTATGTCGCTGGCCTGTTTTTAAATTTGATGGTGCATGGTCCGCTAAAAGACCCTGAAGGATATAACTTTCCTGAATCTCGTCTGTTCAGTGAGTCGGCATTATTGCCCACACTTTTTGAAGGCACACGTTTGCATATTGGCTTTTTGATTGCACTGGTTGTAGTGGCTGTTGGCTGGGTATTAATTTCAAAAACTTTACTTGGTTATCAAATTAAAGTGATGGGGGATGCTCCTGCTGCCGGTGAACATGCCGGGTTCAGTCGCTCCAAAATAATTTGGATTACGCTGGTGCTTAGTGGCGGTGTTGCCGGGCTGGCGGGTGTTATCGAAGTTTCAGGGCCTATCGGCCAATTGTTACCCACTATTTCTCCAGGTTATGGATTTACCGCGATTATTGTGGCGTATGTTGGGCGGTTACATCCGATAGGTGTATTGTTCGCAGCGATATTACTGGCTCTGACATATCTGGGAGGGGAAGAAGCACAAATTAGTTTGAATTTACCGGTGGCTGTTACGGGTGTATTTCAGGGGCTTTTACTGTTTTTTCTGCTGGCTAGCGATGTGTTAATTCATTACAGAATAGAGTTTAAAAAGAGTCTCAATAATCAACAGGTGGTGAAGTCATAATGGAAATATTAATCCCGGCATTATTGACCATTATTACTGCGGCTACTCCTTTATTATTTGCAGCACTTGGGGAGCTGGTGACTGAAAAATCAGGTGTGTTGAATCTTGGTATTGAAGGCATGATGGTGATGGGTGCAATTATTGGTTTTGTGACTGTGCACGTAACTGGAAGTGCAACTCTGGCTATTCTTGCAAGCCTTGTTGCGGGTGCTCTGATGGCATCCATATTTGCTGTACTGGTTTTAAAATTTCATGCCAGCCAGGTTCCAACAGGCCTGGCCCTGACAATTTTTGGAATAGGTCTGAGTGCCTTAATCGGCCAAAGCATGATAGGTATTGCTTATGATGGTTTGCCGGTGATTTCTATTCCGCTGCTCTCATCTATCCCTGTTTTAGGAGAATTATTGTTCAAACACGATATCCTGGTGTTTCTATCAATCGTCATGGTCTTTGTGGTGACCTGGTTTTTATATAGAAGTCGTGCGGGATTAATTTTACGGGCGGTGGGTGACTCACATGATGCAGCACATGCGATGGGCTATTCTGTTATTAAAATTCGCTTTTTAGCCATACTGTTTGGTGGTGCCATGGCTGGAGTCGGTGGTGCCTATTTATCTTTAGCTTATTCTCCGTTGTGGGTAGAACAAATGACGGCAGGCCGAGGCTGGATAGCACTGGCACTGGTAGTGTTTGCGACCTGGAGACCAGGCCGTGTTTTACTGGGGGCTTATCTGTTTGGTGGCATCACTATTTTACAATTGCATGCTCAGGCACTGGGTATAGGAATTCCTTCTCAGGTGATGTCTATGCTACCTTATCTGGCAACAATCGTTGTGCTTGTGATTATTTCCAGTGATCAGTCCAAGATTAAATTGAATTCACCTGCGAGTTTAGGCAAGGCATTTCATCCGAGCCGGTGATTTGAGGGTAGGGTGCGCCATGCGCACCATTGGTGTTGGTACTGAAATTCGATGGTGCGCACGGCGCACCCTACAAAACATTAAAATATTCCTACTTTATTCCTGCCACTTTCTTTAGCCGAGTAAAGTGCTCTGTCTGCTTTTTCAATTAAATTCTCCACACTTTCTTCTTCGCTCCATTCGGCCAGGCCGATGGATATAGTCACATCTACATTTTTTCCATTATCTAAAATGACTGGTTGTGACTCTACCAGAGAACGGACTCTTTCAGCGACTACGTGAGCTTGAGTAACAATGGTTCCCGGCATTAATACAACTAGCTCTTCTCCGCCAAATCGAACCAGTAAATCAGTTTCTCTTAAGTTTTCTGAAATCACTTTACATAGATGTTTCAGGGTTTCATCACCTGCGACATGACCATGGTTATCATTTACTTTTTTAAAATAATCAGCATCGATCATCATTAACGTAACTTTTTGCCCGATACGTTCTGATAACTCCAGTTGCTTGGGGAAAACATCGTTCATCCAGGCTCTATTGTGCAAGCCTGTCAGGGCATCTCGTTCGGCTTTATTTCTATATTCTCTTTGGAGTTTAAAACTGTTTGAGAGGATTGTATTATTTTGACGAAATCGTTCGGTGAGTAACTTGAGTAAATTTACTGCTAGATCAGGTTGTTGTTCAAACATTGTTGTTAATACGTCCCGGTGAATTGCCAGCAGTGTGCATTGACCTGATGTTTTTACATAAGCGGAAGGTGCGCGGTCATCAATGATGGATAGCTCACCCACGCAGTCTCCCGGTAAAATTCTGGCGATAGCATGGTGGTCATTATCTTGAAGGCATATCATTAATTCACCCTTCAGCAATATGAATATCTCTTCGTTCATGCTTGATGGTGAAAGCAGTGTTTCTCCTCCGGGCAAGGTTAATTTTCTGATCTGATCCAGTTGTGATTCCAGTTGTTTTAATTCAATATTTTGAAATATATTGATTATTTCAAGGTCTTTGATATCAACCGGAAAGCTATTTTTATTATCTTCCATTGTTGTTTTGATTTTTTAATGTGTTGAATATATTACTTTAGTACAAATTCCCGGAATACTATAAAATATGTTCTTCCCTACCTTAAAAACATTGAGTTTTTGTGAAAATTCGGAGTAATTTTTGTTAGACAGCGAAATTATTAGCCAGCAGATTGAAAAGTTCTATGAAGATCAGTACCGTGGTGCTCAGGAACGTACAGCCTCAGGCGGGCCTGTCAGTGATATTTTTTCTGCAATGGCCTGTATTCGACAGGTAATGCCGGAGCTTGATCAACAAACTACATTACAGCAGTGGATTCCACATGCCATGGAAATCATCATGGCTGAGCGGCAAAAGTTTCGTGATGAAAATAATGATGAAGCTGGCTGGGGATCGGCCACATTCAGTGAAATGGCTGGTGTTCTGTATGTGCTTCTACAAGAGTCTTCGTAGCCCAAATTTTTATCCTTCAAATATGTAAATAAAGGAATATGAAATACTCATTACACTTTAAATTGCTATTTATTTTTGCCCTGTTCAGCTCATCGGTGAGTGCTGGCAGGTACATGGAAGCTTCCCCTGCGATGGTTGATATCGATACTATTTCTGGTACGACACGTCCCCTTATGGTGGATTTACGTCTGGGTTATGAAAAATCGATGCATCAGTTTGAACTATCCCTGATGACAAGTGTTACCGATGACAGCTTGAATCAGCTTACAGTTGATGTGCCAACAGTTGTTTCGGTGTTTTATCACTATTTACCGTTTATGGATCACAGCTTGAAGCTGCATCTTATTGTTGGTGCAAGTCAGGTTGATGTCGATTCATCCTATCCGGGCACTGCTGATTCCAGCGATAGTTTTCGAGGGGTCAGTTATGGCATTGGTTTTGAAGAATCTTTTAAGTCGATGCCGCATTTGAAAATGTCATTTGACTGGATACGTTTATATCGCGGTGATCTTATGAATATAAGTGCTACCAGCCTGGGTGTTCACTATGAATTTTAACTTTATGGTAAAGATGTTCCTGGTCGGTCTCTTCACTTTTGTAGCTGCCTGTAGTGATGTTGATGATGAGGCCAATCTGGTGAATTTGCATGCGGTTGCCAGTCAGGATGTGATTTCAATTAATTTTCCTGAAGCGACAGAAACCACGGTGTCCATCAGCAGTGAAGTTAAATTTACATTGCAGGGTTTGAAATCAAATGGCATAGATACTGTCACGATTGAGCAGGATGTCGAATGGTCATTATCAGCCGGTGCTGTCAGTACAATAAATCAACTGGGGCTTTTTACTGCTGCTGAAACATCTGAAGATATTATTCTGACCGCTACATTTGGCTTTTTAAGCGAATCCATAGATATTAAGGTTTCATCGGCGAAGTTTGATCAGGTGGTTAAACTGGACGAAGATGATTCTGGATTCAGTATCAATATGTGTCAATCCCAAAGCCTGGTTCCTGTTGGCCTGTATGTGGATGAAAACGGTGATGAAGAAATTCGACCTGTTGATAGCACCATTATTAATACCATAGACTGGATTGTTACTAACGAAGAGGATGGAAGTGTCTCTCAGCGAGCCTATATAGAAACAGCGACAGATAATCAGATTTTTATCCACACATTTGCCTCGGGAAATATCATTGTTCAGGCTAAAGCAGTATCACTGTTAACGGGTGAAGAAGTTACTTCTGTAGATTTTAATCAAACTATTGAAAATGGATTAAATTCTATAAAGTTATGCGATAGTAGTGATATCGATCTAAGCAATTGCGCAGTGACTGATCCTGAAGTTGAGAAAGACCAGTTTATATCACTTATTGCTGTGGCTGATTATCAGGCAGCTGATGGGTCTAATTATTTTGAGAATATCAGCAGAAATAGTAAATGGGGTATTAGTGATTCGCTAAATGCCTCCAGTGTTTTTTCAAGCGATCGACAGCAACTTGATATTACCGGTGAGGTTGAAGACTCTAGCATTACGGTATCAGTAGCCTGTGGAAATATTGAGCAAGCGGTTGATGATATTTTGCCGGGAGTGATACTGGAAACTCTGGTGAGTTGCGGTGCAAATGTAGAATGTCAGCAGGCCTCTCAGCAAATTGAGATTACTAGCCTCAGTGTTTTGTCATTTGATGTCACTGCCAATGATATCGACTTAACTGATGATGTCAGTATTAGCCTGAGTAGCCGTCCTGTGGAAATAACACTGTTTGTTACGGCTAACTTCTCTAATGGGGATAGCGATATTATTACCGATGATAATCTTCTGGATTACACGATTATTCCTATTGATGGTCAGTCAGATGTGATTGAAACAATTACTGATTCACCGGGGGTATTCACCGTGTTGGCTGCTGGAACGGCTAAAATTAAGCTGTTTTTTAGAGGTGAAACTTTTTATGTCGTGATTGAAATCCCCTGATTATCATTTATTGTAGGGCGCGCCGTGCGCACCACGCTTTTAGAGTCTGTCAGGATAAGTAAAATACTATCCTTAGAAAGAACAATTAACTCTGTAATCTGAAAAACTGTTTTCAGTATTTGGATGCACTCAAAGAATCTGCTAGCATCCCAAGCAAGAGATACTCCGTATCATTAATCACAATCCCCCTGTATCAGGAAGGAGAACCTATAATGCTAAGAAAAATATTGTTATCGTCATTAATCGCATCAAGCCTGGGTTTGAGTGGCGTCGCAGCTGCTGAAACTAAAGTTGGATTTGTTTATGTCGGTCCTGTCGGTGATCACGGTTGGTCATATCAGCATGATCAGGCGCGTCAGGCGGTAGAAAAAGAGTTGGGTGTAAAAACAACTTTTGTAGAATCTGTGGCAGAAGGTGCCGATGCTGAGCGTGTTATCCGTAAGCTGGCTAGTTCAGGAAATGACGTGATATTTACCACTTCTTTCGGTTATATGAATCCTACCCTGAAAGTTGCGAAAAGATTCAAAAAAGTAAAGTTTGAACATGCAACCGGTTATAAACGTGCTGCTAATGTGAGTACTTACTCAGCTCGTTTTTATGAAGGTCGTGCCATTCTGGGTGCTATTGCCGGTAAAATGACTAAGTCAAATGTGGTTGGTTATATCGGTTCTTTCCCCATTCCAGAGGTTATTCGCGGAATCGATGCGTTCACACTGGCTTTACGTAAGGTTAATCCGAAGGCTACGGTTAAAGTGGTTTGGGTTAACTCATGGTTTGATCCGGGTAAAGAAGGTGATGCGGCTAAGGCTCTAATCGACCAGGGTGTGGATATTATTACTCAACATACCGATTCTCCTGCGCCTTTGCAGGTTGCTGAAAAACGTGGTGTTTATGCTTTTGGACAAGCTTCAGATATGGCGGCTTTTGCACCTAAAGCACAGTTAACATCTATTGTTGATAACTGGAATAATTATTATATCGAACGTGTTAAAGCAGTAATGGATGGCAGCTGGAAATCAACTGATACCTGGGATGGAATCAAATCTGGTATGGTTGAAATGGCACCATATGGAGATGCCGTTCCACAGGATGTTCGTGATATGGCTGAGAAGATTAAAGCATCGATTGTTGATGGCAGTTTCCATCCTTTTCAGGGACCAATCAAAAATCAAAAAGGCGAGCTGGTTGTGAAAGCGGGTGAAGTAATTTCAGATGCTGATCTTTCCAGGCTTAACTGGTATGTAGAGGGTGTTGAAGGAAGTATTCCTAAGTAATTCTTTTCACCACGAAGGACACGAAGAGCACGAAGGTTTTAACTTTCCTGCTCTTTTTGTTTTTCACTAAATTGAAAATTCTAATCTATATCCTCTAATATCTATTTAAAGTGTTAAAGTAAAATAATATTTCACTGAAACCCTAAATACTAATTATGCTGCTTCTTGAAGCAGGCAGTCACTCATAATTAACCTTCGTGCCTTCTGTGTTCTTCGTGGTAAATTATGTTTTTTCAAATCCAGAATATTACAACGATCATGAAATCATTTATCGCTGGTTTACCTAAAGCTGAATTACATTTACACATTGAAGGTACTTTTGAACCTGAATTAATGTTTAAACTGGCTGATCGAAATGGCATTACCTTGCCTTATGAATCGGTAGAAGTTTTACACGAAGCTTATAATTTTAGTAACTTGCAGGACTTTCTGGATATTTATTATCAGGGCATGAATGTGTTGCGCACTGAACAGGATTTTTATGATTTAACCTGGGCTTACCTGCAACGAGTCAGTGAACAGGCGGTGCAACATGTTGAGATCTTTTTTGATCCACAGGGACATGTTCAACGAGGCATCAGTTTTGAAACGGCTTTGAATGGTATTCACTCTGCATTACAGCAGGGAGAAAAACAGTTCGGTATTAGCTTCGGTATAATCATGTGTTTTCTACGCCATCTTGATGAAGATGATGCATTCAAAATACTGGAAATGGCTCTGCCCCATAAAGATAGAATTATCGGTGTCGGACTGGATTCATCTGAAACCGGTAACCCGCCATCTAAATTTGAAAGAGTCTTTGCTAAAGCTTGTGATGAAGGTTTTCATGTGGTTGCCCATGCAGGAGAAGAAGGGCCACCAGAATATATCTTTGAAGCACTTGATTTACTCAAAGTTGAACGGGTCGATCATGGTAATACCTGCCTCAAAGATGCTAATCTGGTAAAACGTCTGGTTGCAGAAAAAATGCCTTTAACCGTTTGTCCACTATCGAATACAAAACTTTGTGTGGTTGATGATATGAAAAATCACCCCTTACCTGAAATGCTAAAAGCGGGTTTGCAGGTGATGATTAATTCTGATGATCCCGCATATTTTGGTGGTTATCTTAATGAAAATTATGAAGCTATTAGTGGCTTGTTAAATGATGATAAAGAACTGCTGAGCAAACTGGCAACAAATAGTTTTGAATCAGCATTTATGTCAGATGAGAGTAAGGCTGCCGGCATTCAGAAAGTTAAAGATTATGTGACTCAATTTAATGCAGGCTAACTGAAGATAACCATGGAAACCTATCTACTCGACTGGGTAAATTTACTGGTACGCTGGATACATTTGATAACCGGTGTCGCATGGATAGGTGCATCATTTTATTTTGTGATGCTGGATATGTCACTGAGAAAAGCAGCAAAAAAAGCTGATCAGCAACGAGGTGTGTCTGGTGAGTTGTGGGCAGTGCATGGAGGCGGCGTTTATCAGAGTCAAAAGTTTCTGTCGGGTCCCATCGGAGAGCCGTTGAGTGATAAATTACACTGGTCGAAATGGGAAGCTTATAGTACCTGGTTATCTGGCATGGGTTTGCTCATTATTATTTACTGGTTTGGTGCCAGGACTTATCTGATTGATCAAAATGTTTTGCAGTTATCGGTAGCTCAGGCCATTTCAGTCAGTGCACTGGTGATAGCCATAAGCTGGCTTATTTATGACTTGCTTTGTCGCTTTCTGGGCAGCAATGAAAACCTGCTGGCTGCACTCATCTTTATTTATATATTGCTTTGTGACTGGATACTGTTTCAGGTTTTTAGTGCCAGAGCGGCTTATATTCATGTGGGTGCGATCATGGGCAGCATAATGGTTGCCAATGTTTTTTTCCATATTATTCCCGGTCAGAAAAAAATGGTGCAGGAAATTCGCGCCGGTTTAACCCCTAATCCTGAGTACGGCCGTGTTGGTAAACAACGTTCTGTCCACAATACGTATTTCACTCTGCCGGTTCTGTTTGTCATGATCAGTAATCATTACCCGATGACTTATAGTCACCAGTATGGCTGGGTAGTTTTAGCATTGATC
>JABHSO010000112.1 GCA_018669845.1 Gammaproteobacteria bacterium
ACCCAGTGCAAACTGGAATAAGTTGGCTCGGTAACGGTACTACCATTCAAAGGCTGAAATTGAGTGAGACCGGCTCCCCAACGCCCCCAGGCTATTCCTGTGTTGGGGTCATACCCCAGATCAATGGTAGGAGAGGAACCTGCAGAGTAAACCCCTACGATATTACTGTTATCAATAAATTTATTATCAAACTGTTCAAGGTCATTATCGGCTGTTACTGCTGCCGAATTAAAAGGGTTTGAATAAACCGAAGAAATTGAACCCGCTTCACCTTCTTTTCCATAACTGGAGACCACCATACGACTACTAGTTATGCTGCCATCTGTCAGGGAAAATGAGTTTCCGCTTTGAGTTTCGGCTATCTGATCAATAACTACATTTTGTTCAATTTGTTCCTGGGCAATTTCAACCTGCTCAACCCTTAAATCCTGTTTAATCGTTTCATCAGTCGTTAAATCAGCCGTATCTGGTTCGACGGTTGCTCTAGATGCAACAACAGGACTTTCTGCAACCGATTCGGTATCCGAGGAACTTGCAGTCTCTTCATCTGGATTGGGTGCACGACTATTAAAATATAGAAATTCAGGCGCACTGATCAGTGCTACCGGAGCAGTTGTAGCATCTTTTACATAACCAAACTGCAACTCATCAAGCCCCAGTGTGCCGAGTTGGTTAGTCAAATCGACGCCACCTTCATTAACACCAACATAAAGACCATCGGCGATAGTTCCACCAGCGGTTAAATTACCAAAAGCCTGGTTACAATCCTGATTACATAATCGTGCGGTATAATCTGTTCCACGTATTCCGATAGTAGCAGTGGGTGTTCTCATCTTATAAGCACTGCGTAAACGTTTACCGATGATGCCGGTAACAGCCCTGAAACCACCTCTCAATAAAGAGAAAATACCGGTGTCTTCTTCTTTTGCCGCTCCCAGACTATAAGATTCAATTTTAACCTCACTGTTTGACCTGAGTGCTATAAACGCCTTATCGATCATGCGCAGCTGAACCAGAGATTTACTGGATGTCTTTATCGTTTCTCCTGATTCCACCTGACTTCGTTTAGACAGTTTTCTGACGACACCGTTTGCATCTTCAGCGGTAACCTCTCCGTATGCAAAAACAACTCTACCAGCCTCTGCAAATACTGAATTACTAGACAACACTAATATCAGGCAAAATGAGAACCTGCTAAATACATTAGATAAAGAGATTTTTTTTCTGATGATATGACTCATGGCAGGAACTCGCTCCGTGCAGTTAACATGATTATGCTTCTGTCATAATCAAATATTTCGATGTTTGAAGTATTGGTTGTTTGACCTATCAAACCTTTCAAAAGCCAGGTTTTATTAACACGCCAACTACTACCAAAAGAGAAGTCTGTAAGGGAATCGGTTCTGATTTCATCACTTTCGAAAAAGCTACCTTCATAATCAGAATCCGTACCGCCTACTGAGGCAAAGAAATTAAGACGATGTGTCACCGGATAAGAAGCCGAAAGTCTAATACCTGTATAATCACGTCCATAAGGTGAATCATCTTCAACGGCACTATCCTGTCCGAGAATAGCTGCTAAAACCACAGATACCCTGCTTTGCCCTGAAAATACGTGAGCCCAGCTCAGACCAGCAATTGCCTGGTCAATATCCTTGATATCAAAGGCAGTGTCATAATCAACATTACCTCCGCGTAAAAATAGCCCCATTTGATTGGTAGGTGAAAAATTTATATTTAACTGACTGGTTATATTCAGACCCTTGTTATTAAAATCCCCATCAACATCAGCCGTGTAAAATTGCATGGCAACCGATATATCGCCAAGTGTACTAAAGGACTTATTATATCCAGCTAATAAGTCGTAATTGATAGTGCTGGTAAATGATGCATCATTATTAGCACGATGATTTACACTTGCCTTAAAGAAAAACTTGCTATCAAAATTGAAAGGTAAGTCGTAACTGACGCCACCCAGTGTAGAAAGAACTGATGAAGAAGTTTCTCTACTTTCATCTGTCAGGTCAAAACCCAGAAAATTTTCAGCTGATGTAGCGCTGTTAACATTGCTATCATCTCCGAAACCAAGTTGAAGAAAGCCTTTCCAGCCCTGACGATTTTGAAGATTTCGGCTTTCAATGGCAGCCATGTATTTATCGATAACATCGATAACACCTTTTGGAGGAGACTGACTCTGAACGATTACAAACTCACGTTGAGCGCGTTGCATTTGCCCCATATCAAAATAGGAACGCCCGAGCTCTAAACGGGCGCCGGCAAAGTTTGGCTCGATGGCTAATACTCGCTGAAATGCAAATACAGCCCCAGCAGGTTCACCTGTATCAAGTAACGCTAGTCCATATAAATAGTCATATTCCTTGTCGCCAGCATATTCTTCTTCATGAGGATCGAGTAAATCCAGTGCTTCCACGGATTGCCCTTTAGCCAGCATATTTTGAGCCGCCAGCAACAGGCTTTCATCAACTCCATATGCCAAGCCAGATTGCAAAGATAAAAATAACAGCGCGTATTTTAAATACCTTAAATAATAGCCTTTCATTTTACTTACTAACGGTACCATAATAAAGAATACATTAATTTTACAGGCATAGTATAATGGAGTTATGAAAATAGATGGCCGCGAACTCACGACTGATCAACAAGCATTGATACGACGAATGGCGGTTCAGCGTGTCTTTGATGGAG
>JABHSO010000116.1 GCA_018669845.1 Gammaproteobacteria bacterium
TCTGGCAGAATTCTGTTACCGGTTTAATCGTCGTTTTAGCCTGGAAGATATGATTCAAAGGCTAGGTTATGCTGCAGTGCGTACACCACCCATGCCTGAGCGTCTTTTAAAGATAGCTGAGGCTTGGGGGTAATCAGGAATCTCTATGGTTCTGTACCCCAATGATGCCAGTGAAAATGGTAAGGAACTCAGGTTACGTCAACAGTATTTTCTTGCATCAGCCAGTTTGCAGGATATTTTGTATCATTATGTTGAGCACAATGGAGAAGACTTTGAGGCCTTCGCCGAGAAAAACTGCTTTCAACTGAATGATACTCATCCGACAGTGGCTGTTGCAGAATTAATGCGTTTATTAATGGATGAGTACTTACTTGGCTGGAATAAGGCATGGGAAATAACCACCAACTGCATGGCTTATACCAACCACACCCTGTTACCGGAAGCGCTGGAAGCCTGGCCGGTAAGCATGATGAGTGAACTATTGCCGCGTATCTATGAAATTATTGAAGAAATAAATAAACGGTTTCTGACTGAAATTGAACAGAACTGGCCGGGTGATGTAGATCGTCTGGATAGAATGACTATTATAACCGGTGGCGATTATCCGCAGGTACGCATGGCATATCTGGCTATTGTCGGTAGTTTTTCTGTGAATGGTGTCGCTGCTTTGCACACGCAATTACTTAAATCAGGTTTATTCAAAGATTTTTATGAGCTGTGGCCGGATAAATTCAATAACAAAACTAACGGTGTAACTCCCAGAAGATGGCTTGCTCACTGTAATCCTGAATTAAAGCAATTGATTGACGAGGCTATTGGTGATGAATGGATTTCAAATCTTGATCGATTAGAAGAGTTGAGACCATTTGCGCAGGATAAGAAATTTCAATCACGCTGGATGGATGTGAAATTACAGCGAAAAATCAAACTTTCAAAATTTATAGAACAACAGTGCGATGTACAGTTTGATCCAAAAATGATGTTCGATGTACAGGTTAAACGCATGCACGAATATAAACGTCAGTTATTGAATATATTGCATGTTATTCACCTCTACGATCGAATTAGTCGTGGTGATACTGAGGGTATGCAGCCGAGATGCGTATTAATTGGTGGCAAAGCAGCACCCGGTTATGCGATGGCAAAAAATATTATTAAGCTGGTGAATAATGTTGCCGAAATAATTAACCAGAATCCACGTTGTGAAAACTGGTTACGGGTGGCATTTTTACCGGATTATAAAGTCACTGCGATGGAAATGATTTGTCCGGCGACTGATTTGTCCGAACAAATTTCCACTGCAGGAAAAGAAGCTTCAGGCACAGGTAATATGAAGTTCATGATGAATGGTGCTTTAACGATTGGCACATTGGATGGTGCAAATATTGAAATACTAGAATCAGTCGGTGAAGATAATTTCTTCCTGTTCGGACTAGATTCATCTCAGGTAGTAGAAGCTCGAAATGATTATAATCCAGCCGCTATTATTGAAGCTGATGAAGATTTCTCTCGGGTTATGCAATTGCTTAAGTCCGGTCATTTTAATCGTCATGAAGTCAGTATCTTTGACCCCATTATCAACTCCATATATAACTCAGGGGATGCGTGGATGACAGCTGCTGATTTTCGCGGTTATATCGATGCACAGCAAAAAGTATCTTTAGCGTATCAGGACGAAGATAACTGGGCCAAAATGAGCATACTCAATACAGCGGCGAGTGGCCGGTTTTCCAGTGATAGAACGATCAGTGAATATAATTCAGATATCTGGAATCGGAATAGAAGTTAATACCTGAATTCGGGTATCTGATAATTTCAGGAAGTATAAAAAATCCAGCTGATTACAACCTTCAGCTGGATTTTTCTGCACACTCAATACAAAGTGAATTCGCTGGGTCAAATTCAAGTCGACGATTATCTATCTCTTCTCCGCATTCCAGGCAATAACCAAATTCATCAGATTGAATGCGGCGTAGAGCCGCTTCAATATTCATCAGTTGCAATTTGCGTCTACGGGCTGCCTCCATGGCTAACTGCTGACCCTGCATGGCATCCATTCTAGAAAGCCTGCCAACCTTCGATTGATCGAGTTCAACAGGTTTAGTGTCCTCTAAATAAGATGCTTCTAACTCTTCCAGCTCGACTCTTTGCTGAAGCAACTTGTTTTTCATTTGTTCAAGGTTGTTATTATTCATCATCTTAGTTATTTGAGAGGTTATTCCTTACCAGAGCTTTTGATTTTAATAGAAAATTCACTCAGAAGGGTGAATAAGCAAAAAGTAAAAAATTACAGTTAGCAGTCCCATCAATGCGATCATTGCACTCATTATTAAGGGTGTTCCGTTGTAACCATGACCCACGATAACACCTATAGATCCTGCGGTAGACATTTGAATAAACCCGAGCATGCCTGATGCGCTACCAGCCATGTGTGGATAATCAGTAAGCGCACCGGCCATTGATTGGGGCATAACCAACCCAACGCCCATCATGAAAAACATCATTGGAATCACAATTGTAGTCACATGCTGGAGATTTAATAAAGTGAATAACAGCATAAGACAACCCGATAGCAGGCAAATAAATGAACCCAGAGCGACGAGATTTTTAAACCCCATGGAATGACTTAATTTTCCACCGGTTAATGTGCCTGAAATATAACCGATAACTACCAGGCAAAATAAAAGTCCATAACCAACTTCTGAAATTGAAAAGTACTCAATGATGACAAATGATGAACCTGATAAATAGCTAAATAATCCTGCAAAAGACATGGTGCAGGTCAAAGTATATCCAAGATATTTTCGATTTTTGAACAGAGCCTTGTAATTTAAAATAATCGTTTTCATTGATTTAGGGTGACGAAATTCTTCTGGTGATGATTCTGCAATTTTAAAATGTAAAAGCAATGACCCGAGAATACCTAAAAAAGTTAGTAACCAGAACATCGATGCCCAGCCCCAGGCTATATACATAAATCCACCGACGATAGGAGCGATTGCAGGTGCCAGAGCCATGGCTGAAGCAATGTGTGATAACACTTTTCCTGAGTTTTCAGGGCCATGGATATCTCGTACCATGGCACGGCCTAGCACTGGCCCGGCGCTGCCGCCAAGTGCCTGTAGGAAACGAAAAAATATTAATGAGTTAATATTGGTTGAAAGAGCGCAACCAATGCTTGATATTACAAATAACAGTAATCCAAATTGAAGAACAGGTTTACGTCCAAATCGATCAGATAAAGGGCCATAGACAATTTGAGCGAAAGCAAATCCAGCCATAAATAAACTTAGCGTTAACTGAATTTTTCCACTGTCAGTATTAAACTCACTGGCCATGCCGGGCAAAGCGGGTAGGTACATATCGGTAGATAAAGGACCTAAGGCAACCAGAGCGGCGAGCGATAGAGTGGTGGCAAAAGAAGTTGCTTTAAACATGAATGTTTTATGAAATCAGGATTCGAGAGAGAGGCATAGCTTATGAATCAGATGGTGAAATTGCTGTAGCTCTTTTTTACTAAATGGTTGAAATATACTTTTCTCTTCCTGCAATACCAGTGGCACGATTTGATGATATATTTTTGAGCCTTTGGCAGTAAGTGTTAACAGGTTTTGGCGTAGGTCATGCTGGTTTATTTTCTGCTTGATCAATTTCTTTTGGGCCAGGCCATTGATAGCTCGACTCACCGGCATTTTTTCCAGATAGGTGAACTGGCAAATTTGTTTTGCCGTAATGCCTTCAAACATTGCTAATGTGGCCATAATTCTCCATTCCATTCTGTTTAAGCCAAATTGGTCGGTGTATTTTTGGGCAATTGTTTTACTGATCTGTTGCTCCAGTATCGACAATCGATAGGGCAGAAATTTTTTTAGATCCAGTGATTGCTTTTCTAACACGATGAATGACTTTCCTTTTAGCCTGAGTATAAACTCTGTTTGACAGTTGTAAACTGTATTACTAATATAGCGAGATAGTAACATATGTTAC
Organism: Gammaproteobacteria bacterium; assembly: GCA_018669845.1. GTDB lineage: Bacteria > Pseudomonadota > Gammaproteobacteria > JACNJF01. The sequence goes on from JABHSO010000116.1 coordinate 3,988, forward strand.
TACTATGAAAATATAGTAAACTCACTCGAGGAATACAATGATAAATTTAAAACAGATTCACCATGTAGCCTATAGGTGTAATGATGCTAAGGAAACGGTTGAGTTTTATCGTGAATATTTAAATATGGATTTTCTGGTCGCCATTGCTGAAGATCTGGTGCCATCTACAAAAGAGCCGGATCCTTATATGCATGTCTTTCTGGATGCGGGGCAGGGTAACATACTGGCATTTTTTGAATTACCAACCAAACCTAAAATGGGGCGAGACCCGAATACACCGGAATGGGTTCAGCATATAGCCTTTCAACTGGAAGATCGTGAAGCTCTGATTTCAGCCAAAAAAGAGTTGGAAGATAAAGGTCTGGATGTTATCGGTATCACTAATCACGGTATTATCCATTCTATTTATTTTTTCGATCCTAATGGACATCGTCTTGAATTAACGTATCAGTCTGGTACGGCTGAGCAGATGAAACAATTGAAACAAATTGCTCCAGAAATGCTGGAAGAATGGTCATTGACCAAAAAAGCCCCAAGACAGGCTGCCTGGTTACACGAAGAAGAATTTTCATAACAATAAACGGTTAAATCAATTTAGCAATGAAACATTTTGAACTTAACGAAACACACGATATTAACTTAACCAGTTGGGTAGAGTCGGCCAATGAAAAAGGTTGCGATTACCCCATTCAAAATTTACCTTTTGCTCAATTTAGGCGAAAAAAATCGAATGAAGCTTTTAGAGCCGGAGTGGCCATTGGCGATAAAGTTCTGGATCTGGCATCGGTGTTAACAAGCCATGTATTTCCTGTAGAACTTAATCATGCACTCGAAGCCTGCTCTGAACCAGCACTGAATCGATTTATGGGTATGGGTGCTGAAATCTGGTCATTGCTACGATTAAATTTATCACGAGCATTAGCAACGGGATCTGACTTGCAGGGATCGATTAAAGGCTACCTGATTGAGATGCAGGATGTTGAGTACAGCCTGCCTTGCCGGATTGGAGATTACACTGATTTTTATACATCTATCCATCATGCAACGAATGTAGGTAAATTGTTTCGCCCTGATAATCCGCTATTGCCAAATTATAAATGGATCCCTATTGGTTATCATGGTCGCTCATCTTCGATTAAAGTTTCGGGTCATCCGGTGCATCGACCCACAGGCCAGCTTAAGCCGCCAACTCAGGAAACCCCGACTCTGGAACCCTGTAAACGACTTGATTATGAACTGGAAGTAGGTATTTATATTGGTTCAGGTAATGAGCTGGGTAGTCAGATTGCTCTCGATGAGGCTGATCAACATGTGTTCGGTTACTGTCTGTTTAACGACTGGTCGGCGAGAGATATGCAAGCATGGGAATATGTTCCGTTAGGGCCATTTCTGGCGAAGAGTTTTGCTTCTACCATCTCACCCTGGATAGTAACCAGTGAAGCGTTAAACCCCTATCGTAAAAGCTGGAGCAGAGATGAAGCTGATCCTCAACCGCTTGATTACCTGGAGTCAAAACAAAATCGCGAACAGGGCGCGCTGGATATTAAATTAGAAGTTGCACTGCAAACTGAGGCCATGCAGCAGAAAGGCATAGAGCCAGTCACATTATCGAAATCAACTTTTGCATACTCATACTGGACTGTTGCTCAAATGGTAGCGCATCATAGCGTGAACGGTTGCAATCTACAGCCAGGTGATTTCTTCGGTAGCGGTACTCAGTCAGGGCCGGGTGAAGAAGAGCTAGGTTCTTTACTGGAATTAACTGAAGGTGGTAAAAAGTCGTTTGAACTACCCGGTGGTGAAAGCAGAACATTTTTGCAAGATGGTGATACGGTTATTATGACCGGTTACTGCGAAAAAGAAGGGGCTGCCAGAATTGGTTTTGGTGAAGCTGTTGGAGTTATTGTTCCTTAAAATTAAAAAAATATTCACCACGAAGACACGAAGTTCACGAAGAAAACCTCTGAAATGGAAATAGATACTGATAAACGAGTGTGAAATTTTAAAATTATTTACACATGTAAAATTAGTGCAAGATAAAAAAACCTTCGTGCGCTTCGTGTCTTCGTGGTGAAAAGGATTTGAAAATAGATTTGCTGGGCAGTTGCTTTTAATTACTCTGCAATATGCCCCAGCTGACGTGAAATATCCTGTGCCGCCTGTTTTAGCAGACGAGCATTTTTACCATCCCAGTCGGCATCAAAGGTTGATGAAAACCCAAAAAGTGCCAGAGTTAGAGTGATTTCGCCACGAAAGTCGAAAATAGGTGCAGACAGTGCTGAAATCCCTTGAACGCTGTGACCATCTACTCTTGAAAGTTGGTGCTTTCTTGTCTCAGTATTAATGATTTCTATATCTCCCATCGATTGAGGAGCCTGTTTGTTACCTTCTTTTTTAAGCATGTCTAACTCTTTTTCTACAATTGATTGAGTCATCTCTTTGGGTAAATAAGCCAGGAATACGCGACCGGATGCAGACATGGTAGTCAGGAAAGTAGCACCAGGTCGGATACTCACCGAGATAGGGTGATGTGACTGAAACCAGCGAATAACCGTGGTACCTGATGTGCCCCAGACATTCAGAATAATGCCTTCATCTGTTTTACTGCGCAGGCGCTCCATGACAGGGTTAGCCACGCTGGTTGGGTCGAGACGGGACAGGTAACCGGTGCTTAATTCCAGAACATAATCACCAAGGTCATACTGCCCGTGAGCCGTTTTTGCAACTATGCCCGTATGCACCAGGCTGGTGAGATAGCGGTGTATTTTGGATGGGTGTATGCCGGTTTGATCACTCAATTCGTTAAGAGAAACACTGTGACCGTTGGTAGCCAGTGTTTTCAGTATAAACATGCCGACCTCAACAGATTGCACGCCGCCTTTTACCGTTGTTTTAATATTGTTTTTATTCATTAAAATTACGCATTACATAATTAATATAGAAAGTATTAACTGTTTGTTGTTAAAGAGTCAACAAAAGATTAAATTCAAGCCATAAATTAATCGCTACTATAATTACGTAATATTGAATTTGGAGTTAGATATATGAGTACGAAGTTTGCATCAGTTGCCGATATGGAAGAGAAAGAAGTCACCTTTGTTCAGTTATCTGAACATTGCTGGGCTTTTACAGCAGAAGGTGATCCGAACACCGGTATTATAATTGGTGACGACTCGGTGATGATTATTGATGCGACTGCAACTCCAGTGGCTGCACAGGATGTCATTCGCAAAGTTAGAGAGCTTACTGATAAACCCATCAAGTATGTCGTGTTAACTCACTATCATGCAGTTCGTGTTCTGGGCGTTTCCGGTTACAAAGATGAAGGGCTGGAGCAGGTCATTGCCAGCCAGAATACTTATGATTTGATTGTCGAACGTGGGCAACAGGATATGGATTCTGAAATCAGTCGTTTTCCTCGTTTGTTTAAAGATGTTGAAAGTATCCCAGGGCTGACCTGGCCGACAATGACCTTTACTGATCAGATGACCTTGATGATGGGTGATCTAAAAGTACAGATTCAACATCCCGGTCGTGGACATACAAAAGGTGACACGATTGTCTGGGTAGAATCTGAAAAAGTGTTGTATTCGGGTGATCTGGTAGAATTTGGTGCTGCCTGTTATACCGGCGATGCCTATCTAACAAACTGGCCGGGTACTCTGGATAAACTGGCAGAGCTGGGTGCAGAAAAATTAGTGCCTGGACGTGGTCCAGCACTGGAAACACCTGAGCAGATTGAACAGGGTTTAACTTATACCCGTGATTTTGTGACAGCATTATTCGATAGCGCTAAAAAATCAGTTAAGCAGAATCTTGATTTAAAAGGAGCCATGGCCGTAGCACGTGAAATGATGGACCCTGATTTTGGTCATGTATTTATCTATGAACATTGTCTGCCTTTTGACGTGACCCGGGCTAATGATGAAGCCAGGGGTGTTGTCGATCCGCAGATCTGGACAGCTGAACGTGACCAGGAAATGTGGCATGGATTGCAACAGGAACAGCCTAAGTAGATTTAAAGTTTAAAGAATTTCACCACGAAGGCACGAAGTACACGAAGGAAAAATTAATAGAAAAAATTAACTCCTTCGTGATCTTCGTGCCTTCGTGGTGAGAAGGTTTCTAAAATGTTCGTGTGAAATCAAAAAATAACTCAAGGTAAATTACATGTTTATAACCTATACGAATCCAGTTTATGAATATAAAAAATCACCCGATCAGAGTGCAACTGAGATTGTTCATCATCCTGTAATTGTTGTTGGTGCCGGTCCGGTTGGTATGGGTGCAGCATTGGATCTCGGGCAGTATGGCAATGATGTGCTGGTGCTTGATGATAATAATACCGTCAGTGTCGGGTCTCGAGCTGTGTGTTATTCAAAACGTGCACTGGAAGTACTGGATCGGCTCGGTTGTGCTGAGCGTATGATTGAGAAAGGGGTTACCTGGAATGTCGGAAAAATATTCTTTCGTGATGAACTGGTGACTCAGTTTGACCTGTTACCTGAAGCGGGTCACAAAATCCCTGCCTTCATTAATCTTCAGCAATATTACCTGGAAGAATACATGGTAGACCGGTTGAATGAACTGGATACTGTTGAGACTCGCTGGAAGAATAAGGTAAGTGCGGTAGAGCAGAATGATGACATAGTGAACGTAACTGTCGATACTCCAGATGGCGAATATCAACTAAGCTGTGACTGGCTTATCGTAGCAGATGGTGCGAACAGTGATGTGCGAGCCATGATGGGGCTAGAGTCTACAGGCAAGGTCTTTAAAGACCGTTTTCTGATTGCCGACATCGTTATGAAGGCGGGATTTCCTCCCGAGCGTTGGTTCAACTTTGACCCTTCCTATCATCGTGGTCAGTCTACCTTGTTACACCGTCAGTCGGATGACGTGTGGCGTCTGGATTTTCAGCTGGGTTGGGACAAAGATCCAGAAGAAGAAAAGAAGCCTGAAAATGTGATTCCAAGAGTCAAAGCGATGATGGGCGATGATGTTGATTTTGAGCTGGAATGGGCCAGTGTTTATACGTTCCAGTGTCGGCGAATGGAAAGATTTCGAAAAGGTAGAGTCTTATTTACTGGTGATGCTGCACATCAGGTTTCACCCTTCGGAGCACGCGGTGCAAACTCTGGGTTACAGGATACCGATAACCTTATCTGGAAACTTAAACTGGTTATGGAGCAAAAAGCTCCATTGAAGTTACTGGATACCTATTGTGATGAACGTGAGTTTGCTGCCGATGAAAATATTATGAACTCAACACGGGCAACAGATTTTATTACACCCAAAAGTGCAGCTTCAAAGTCCTTCCGTGATGCGACCCTGGAGTTGTCTAAACGCTTTGAGTTTGCGCGTAAGTTAACAAACTCTGGTCGTCTTTCTGATACGGCATTTCTGCTGGATTCCACTTTGAACACACCAGATGAGAATTCCTTTGAAGGTGATATGGTACCCGGAGCAGTAATGAGTGATGCACCTGTATCGGGTCAAAATGGTGAGCAATGGTTATTAGATTCTCTTGGGAATCACTTTACCTGCCTGATATTTGTAAATTCTGCTGATGACATCAGTTTATCTCAACTTGAAGTACTGGAGACTTTGCAGCAAGATAAAATTAAGCTGGTACCTTTAGTCGTTATGACGGGACAGGCTAAAACTACAATTGATGAAATACATACTCTGTTAGACACTGGCGGTATATCTAAACAACGTTTCGATGCCTTGTCTGGAACCACTTATCTTGTTCGCCCTGATCAACACGTATGTGCGCGGTGGCGATCACTGGATGCTGACAAAGTCAGACAATCAATGTTACGTGCTACCGCAAACCTTTAAGGAGAGCATTATGGAATTAAATACAGACCCTAACTTTTTTCATCCAGGTATAAAAATGTTTCGTGCTTATCGTGCTGGAGATGATTTTTATGAAGCATTAATTGAAATGCATCGTGATTTAACTGATGAAGATAGCCAGCGAGTGAATGCCAGATTAATTTTATTACTGGCAAATCAAATAGGTGACCTGTCTGTTTTACAACAGGCGATGGATGCCGCCAGAAATGATATTTAGGAGAAACTCATGAAACTGTATAGCTATTACAGATCCTCAGCAGCTTATAGGGTTCGAATTGCACTCAACCTGAAAGGCATAAAATATGAACAGGTAGCCGTGAATCTGTTGAAAGAAGAAGAAATGTCTGAATCTTATGCTGCGGTCAATCCACAAAACATGGTTCCGGTTCTGGAGCATGAAGGGCGAACTTTTTTTCAATCAATGGCAATTCTGGAATATCTTGAAGAGTCTTTTACACAGCATAAAATCTTACCTGAAGATGCAGTTACACGTGCCAGAGTCAGGGCGTTAGCGAATATTATAGCCTGCGATATTCATCCACTAAATAATCTTAGAGTGTTGAAGTACCTGGGTAATAACTTTGAAGCAAATGCCAATCAAAAAAATCTCTGGTATAGGCACTGGATAGAGCAGGGTTTTGCAGCCATGGAAGTACAGCTTAAAGATGTCTCCAATGGCTCGTTTTGTGTGGGTGAAGAAGCCGGTATGGCTGATGTGCTGCTAATTCCACAAGTTTATAATGCCCGGCGTTTTGAGGTTGATATGTCACAATATCCACTAATATCATCGATTGAGCAACACTGCCTGACCCTGGCTCCATTTATCCAGGCTATACCTGAAAATCAACCAGATGCTATTTAAAGTTATGCTTAAAAATAGATAAATATTTGTGGAATGATATTTGATAGTAGGGTGCTCCGTGCGCACCATTGGCCCTGGTACTGAAATCAAATGGTGCGCGCGGCGCACCCTACAAAATACTAATGGTGCTTAGAAAATCTTGTACTTCACTTCTAGTCTTTAAAATGATGATTTTTCTGGACTTACCGATGACTTTTAATTTTTTCATTACCAGTGGTCTCCGTAGACGTCGAAAAGTCCAGACATAATTTAAAAATTCAAGGGATAATTGTTCACTATTACCTTCAGTCATATCTGGGCGTGTTGTATTTCGATATTTAAAATAACGTTTTGTCACGCTCGTCAGACAAACCATTGTTGGTAAATCAAGAAAGATGATGGTATCAGCGTTTTCTAAACGAAGATCCATGGTTTTACCATAATTACCATCCATAACCCATTTATCGCTAACCAAGATGTCTTGCTGTTTTGTAGTAAATTCATCATGTTTACTGGGTATCCAGCCAGGCTTCCAGAATAAGCAGTCAAGGTGATGCACAGGTAAAGAGAGTAAATTTCCTAATGTTATCGACAGCACAGACTTGCCTGCTCCTCCGCATCCTATGATTGCAATTTTCTTCATTAGAAAGGTAACTCAGCCATTATTCCAATCAGGTTTTTATCTGGATCAATTAAAAATTCAATCCACAAACCATGATTTTTATTTTGATATGCGAATTCATAGGATGAATTTAATGTAAAACTACAGAAGGTAGACTGTTATACAGTCACCGAGCTTAGTTCGCAATCTATTGCCCTGGAAACTCAATTAACCAATCAATTAAAGTGATACAAAAAAATTGACTGTATGGTTGAAAAACGTATCATAATAGATATTGAATTATGATCATCTCAGGAGGATGAATCGTGGAAATCGATCAGGAACAGAAATTCCAGAACAAGATTGATACCGAAGAAAAGATTGAACCTAAAGACTGGATGCCAGATGCATACCGTAAAAATTTGATTCGTCAGATTTCACAACATGCTCACTCTGAAGTGATTGGCATGCAGCCGGAAGGTAACTGGATTTCACGTGCACCGTCACTGCGTCGTAAAGCCATTTTACTGGCTAAAGTGCAGGATGAAGGGGGGCATGGGTTATACCTTTATAGTACTGCCGAGACTCTGGGCATTACTCGAGAAGAAATGATCAATGCGCTACAAGATGGTAGTGCTAAATATGCATCTATTTTTAACTATCCAACACAAACCTGGGCAGACGTTGGGGCTATTGGCTGGCTGGTTGATGGTGCAGCTATCGTTAACCAGATTTCCCTGCAACGAACGTCTTATGGTCCATATTCCCGCAGCATGGTGCGTATCTGTAAAGAGGAAAGTTTTCATCAGCGCCAGGGGTATGAATTGATGCTGGCACTCAGTCGTGGCAGTGAGGCTCAGAAAGAAATGGCGCAGGATTCTCTGAATCGTTTTTACTGGCCAGCATTAATGATGTTTGGTCCACATGATACCGAATCTGCTCATTCAGCTTCATCCATGAAGTGGAAAATAAAACGAGAAACTAATGATGACCTTCGCCAGAAGTTTATCGACCAGACGGCTCCACAGATTGAGTTTCTGGGACTTTCTCACCCGGATAAAAATTTAAAATGGAATGAAAAACGCAGTCATTATGATTGTGGTGAAATTAACTGGGATGAATTCTGGCGAGTGATTAATGGTGATGGCCATTGTAACCGTCAGCGTGTGCAGCACCATATCAATGCGCATGAAGAGGGAGCCTGGGTTCGTGAAGCCCTGGTCAGTTATCAACAAAAGAAAAAAACCAAAGCCGCCTGAGGGTGGAAAACAGGAGATAAAAAATGTCAGCAGAAAATTTACAACTGTTTGAAATCTTTCTTCGTTCCAGGCGTGGTCTTGATCATAAACATGTTGGTAGTCTACATGCAGAAGATCATGAACAGGCTCTTGAATATGCACGTGATGTATATACGCGTCGAGGTGAAGGGGTCAGTATCTGGGTCGTAAAATCGGATGATATCTGTGCTTCTCAGGAAGACGATAGTGAAAGTTTTTATGATCCCTCAAATGATAAACCTTACCGTCTGGCGACTTATTACAAGTTACCGGATGAAGTTAACAACATGTAATGGTGATGACCATGAATGATGAAACTAAACAGGCTGTTCTGAATTTCACCGTACGCCTGGGTGATGATGCAGTGGTTATGGGCCATCGTGTTGCTGAGTGGTGTAGAAATGCTCCTTTTCTTGAAGAGGATCTGGCGCTTAGCAATGTTGCTCTCGACTTTATTGGTCGTGCCAGAATGTTTTATGGTTATGCAGCGGAGCTTGCCAATGATGGTCGTAAAGAAGATGACTTTGCCTATATGCGTGATCATCGTGAATACCAGAATTTATTGATTATGGAATTACCTCGAGGTGATTTTGCCTACACCATGGTTCGTCAATTGCTGGTCGATGTATTCAATTTATATTATCTGGAGCAGTTAATGAAATCGACAGATGAAATGCTGGCTGCCATTGCTGCAAAATCCATCAAGGAAACTCGTTACCATCTTCGCCGCAGCCAGGAATGGGTGCTGCGTCTGGGTTTGGGCACAGAAGAAAGCAAATCTCGTGCGCAGAAAGCACTGGATGATATCTGGGGATTTACCCATGAACTTTTTGATCTGGATGAATTGGAACAGCAAATGGCAGGTGCCGGTATTGGTGTTGATAATGGAAGTCTAAAAGAAAGTTGGTCTTTAAAAGTTAAGGCTATTCTGCTGGAAGCTTCGTTGACAGTTCCTGAAGATGGTTGGAAAGTCAAAGGTGGTCGTGAAGGTTATCATACTGAATACCTGGGACAGATGTTAAATGAAATGCAGTGTGTACATCGGGCTAACCCTGGGCTTGAGTGGTAATCATGTCGCAGATTCCGCCACTGGTTGCTGCTGTTTATTCTGAACGTTTAACACGACGAAACGAATCTGTGCTGACAGAAATATGGGATTTGCTGGATCAGGTTAAAGACCCGGAGATTCCTGTGCTGAGTATTTGGGATCTCGGAGTATTAACCCAGGTAGAAATGCAGCAGGAAAACCTACTGATTTCAATTACACCGACTTATTCGGGCTGTCCGGCGATGGATACTATTAGAGATGATATCAGCAGTTTATTGGTCGAAGGTGGATACCAAAATTTTTCTATTAAACTGGTATTGTCTCCCGTCTGGAGTACCGATTTGATGTCTCCGGAAGGTAAAGCAAACTTGCAGCAATATGGGATTGCTCCACCCGTTTCTAATGCAAGTTGCAATAGCGATGAATGCTTGAAGATTAGCTGTCCACACTGTGGCTCTTTAAATACGAAAACACTTTCTCAGTTTGGTTCAACTGCCTGTAAAGCTCTGTATCAGTGCCAGGATTGTAATGAACCCTTTGATTACTTTAAAAATTTTTGAGGATGGACTGATGTCCGATACCAAATTTTACTCTCTCACCTTAAAAGACGTACAGCCAGAAACTGACACAGCGGTCTGTTTGACTTTTGATATTCCTGATGAATACAAAAAAACCTTTAAATTCATTCAGGGGCAGTTTTTAACCTTAAAAACAACGATAAATGGCGAAGAGGTCAGGCGCTCTTATTCTATCTGTTCCGGTATTGATGATGACTTTATGCGAGTTGCAATTAAACGAGTAAAAAATGGTTTGTTTTCTAATTGGGCTAATGATTATCTTAAACCCGGTGATCAACTTGAGGTAATGCCACCCCAGGGTAGTTTCTATTCAGAGCTTAATGTTAAAGCAAAAAATTATATGTGTGTTGCAGTGGGTAGTGGCATTACTCCAATTTTATCTATAATTAAAACGGTGTTGCAGCAAGAACCTGAAAGCAGGGTGACTCTGGTTTACGGTAACCGTCGAAGTAATTCTGTGATGTTTAAAGATGATTTAAGTTTTATCAAGAATAAATACCTGACTCGTTTTCAATGGATAAACATCATGAATGAAGAAGATCAGGGGGCTGACCTGTTGAATGGACGCATCGACAATAAAAAAGGTACCGCACTGCATGCCAGTAAAATGATCGATATTCTGAGTACTGATGAAGCATTCATCTGTGGTCCGGAAGCGATGATGTCTGAAATTTCTCGCGGATTCAGGTCTTCTGGTCTGTCTGATGAACAAATTCATTATGAACTGTTTTCTAACTCATCGGAAGATTCTGAAAAGATGATGCAAAAAGCACATCGAAGAATTGAAACCTATGGTGAAGATAAAACCAGTAAGGTGACCGTGATTAACGATGGTCGTTCTGTTGCGTTTGATCTGATGACGGTAGGAGAAAACATTCTTGATGCAGGTTTGAATAATGGTCTGGAACTACCTTATTCATGCAAAGCAGGCGTCTGTTCAACCTGCAAATGTAAATTGATAAAAGGTAAGGTTGATATGGATATATCCCATGGTCTTGAAGATCATGAAGTTGAAGCAGGTTATATCTTAAGCTGTCAGGCGCATCCGATTACCGATGAAGTGGTAGTCGATTTTGATCAGAGGTAATTGATTGAACTCGAAAACCGACAGGTGCAGAGTATTTGTAGGGTGTGCCGCGCGCACCATTGAATTTCAGAACCAACATCGATGGTGCGCACGGCGCACCCTATTGATGGTGTATCATTGAAATTCAGTTTCCCCATTTTAAAAGTTTGAATCTTAAACATGCAAACATCTCCACCTTCCCACCCCATTAAAGTCATGATAGCAGGGCTCTTTAGCCTGGTATTAACGATGGGTGTTGCACGCTTTTCCTATACACCATTATTGCCGGTGATGCTGGATGAAACTTTTCTGAACGATGCTTCAGGAGGATGGCTGGCTAGCATCAATTACATGGGGTATATGTGCGGTGCGCTAATTGCTGCATCCATCAGCAATTTAAAACTTAAAGATACTTTGTATCGTATTGGTTTGCTGATCGCCATTGTGACCACGATAGGCATGGCTCTCTCAGAGAATTATGTATTGTGGGCAGTGATGCGATTTTTTGCCGGGCTATCCAGTGCAGCGGGTCTTTTAATTGGTTCCGGTTTAATTCTTAACTGGATGATAAGACATAACCACCGGCTTGAACTGGGTGTGCATTTTGGCGGGGCAGGTTTAGGTATCGCGCTGAGTGCTGCAGTGGCAATGTTGATGACGAACAAATTTAACTGGGTGGAGCAGTGGCAAGTATTTGCTGTGGTAGGTTTACTTTTAGCTATACCTGCCTGGATGTGGTTACCAAAACCAGATAGTTCAGGCGTGACTCGATCAGGAGAAAAACTTCTCGATAAACCCCCTAAAAAAAGCTGGATGATTGTTTTATTTGCCAGTTATTTTTGTGCTGGTATTGGTTATGTCATCAGTGCTACTTTTCTAGTCGCGATCATTGATCAGCAGGTCGTATTGCAGGGTAATGGTAATCTGGTCTGGCTGGTCACTGGTCTTGCAGCAGCACCGGCCTGTATTTTCTGGGATAGAGTGGCCAGAAAAATAGGTGAGCTTAAAGCTTTATTTATTGCCTATGGCTTAAACATTATCGGTATTATTTTACCTGCATTTGATAGCAGTCTTAGTGGTGTACTGCTGAGTGGATTTTTATTTGGTGCAACTTTCATTGGAATCGTCAGCCTGATGCTGACCATGGTCGGAAAGTTTTATCCGACAAAACCAGCTAAACCAATGGGTAAATTGACATTGAGTTATGGGGTCGCGCAGATTCTTGCTCCGGCAATTTCGGGAACCATGGCAGAGTCGAGTGGAAACTATAATATGCCTTTGATCATGGCGGCTATTTTTATGGCTGTTGGAATGGTGTTGCTGGTAATTCTGCAGATAAGTGAAAAATATGAGTCAGTTGAAGTAAAAGTCTAGAACTCATGATTTTAAGCAGGGATTGATATCATCAGTCAGTAATGGTGCGCGCGGTGCACCCTACACAATATTAATCTAAGCTGCGCTGTGCTGAAGGCGCTTTAATTATTTTACTTTAACGTATAAATATATGCATTGATCAATGTACTATCTTTGATCTCAACAGATGTAAGTACTCGTTCATATGCATCTCCTTCAAATTCATCCAGCTCTGGCCAGTGCTCGAAAATATTGTTGGAACTGAAAATAAATCCTTTAATTGTGTCGCCACCTTTGTCGAGAGTGATTCCGGGGTAACCCATTTCAGCTCCCCAGCCCTGTTGATGTAAATATCCTTTCACCGTTGCGTTTTCCCAGCTACCACCGATGTTTTTCAAGATATGTTCGTTTGGGCGGCCAGGACCTAGTGTTCCATATACGAATAGCTTGTCAGTCATTATTTATTCTAATCACTTTAAACTCGTGATTTATACAATTTGGCGTGTTCTATTTCATAGCTGGAAAGAGGGCCGCACTGAATATTTTCTGGATCAAGGTGTTCTTTAAGTTTCATGTAACAAAATACATCGTGAACATGGAAGTGTTTAAGACTTTTTACCTGTATTTGAATACGTCGATAACCATCTTCCTTGTTGATACTTTCAAGTTTATCCATTTTTTTAAGTTGCTGTTTGTCGACCTGATAAACTTCCCCATTTATGACTTCTCCATTACCTGCATCATCGACTAGCCAGGGTGAGTGGCGGTCTCCAACCAGGTAAAGTGGGTAACTATTTTCGGTAGTAAATCTTCCTGGTAATTTTTTCCCCTGATTTAGGTGAAAATTAGGAAAACCATGTTTTAAAGTTGCATAAACAAATACTTCATATTTCATTCAAGTACCTTGGTTCAATGTTTGACGAAATCTAAAACCCATTGTGTGAAAAGAGTATTGTCGGGTTTTAATGATAAAGAGTTAATACCTGCTTCTATTCGGTCAGCAGGAATTATGGCCCGACGCTCGTTCATCAGGGCTTTAGAATAATCCGTATTCCACTCAGGGTGTCCCTGAATGCTCAGTAAATTATTGTTCCATTGAACCACAAAGTAGGGACAAAAGTCACTTTCTGCAATGACAATGGCTTCATCAGGTAACGAACTAACCTGATCTTTGTGACTTACAATAATATTCAATTCCGACTTTGTTTCATGCATCCAGTCTGGTGTAGCGGTTATACGGTTGATCGCAATGCCAACTCCCCAGCCTTTGGGAGACGGTTTAACGCTCTTATTTTTAGCCATTGCGATGAGCTGGTGACCAAAGCAAATTCCGATAAGCTTTTTTTGATGTTGATCCAGCAACTGAATAAATTTAATTAGCTGCTGAATCCAGTCAATATCTTCATATGCCCCTGCTCGACTTCCTGTGGTGATGTAGAAATCATGAGCATCAATATCATCGGGATATTCATTTAACTGGCAATTGAATATATCAATCTCGAAAGTATCATCTATCGCATTAAACATGCGTTGTATCATAAAACTATAAGATACAAATTCGTTCTGGAGGTTATCCAGAACATCATCACATTGTAAGATGGCAATTTTCATTTTATTGAGTTTTAAAGATTACCATTTACAGCATCAATGAATATTTGTTGATATTGTTCAGCACTAAAACTGATCGGGTTACCACCGGCTGATGGGTCTTCAACAGCCATTTTTCCAACGGTTTCTGCCTGATCAGTATCGATATTGATTTCTGCCAGGCTATGAGGAATTTTAAGTTGTTTTCTCATCTCCAGTACCCAGTTCATGAAACCATCAAAGCCCGTTTCACTTAAGCCCATATATCTCGTCAAACGGTCTATACGCTGTTCAATCTCAGATCTATTGGCTTTTAAAACGTATGGCATCAAGATTGCATTTAATGTGCCATGGTGAGCATTAAACAAAGCACCCAGTGGGTGAGCCAGTGCATGCATTCCGCCCAGACCTTTTTGAAATGCGGTAGCGCCCATGCTGGAGCAAACCAGCATTTGAGTTCTTGCTTCAATGTCTGAGCCATCGGCAACTGCTCTGGGTAGAAATTCCTGTACCAGACGAATTCCTTCAACAGCAATACCTTCGCCCATAGGGTGATAAAAAGGAGAACACAGGGCTTCAAGGTTATGCGATAGAGCATCCATTCCGGTTGCCGCAGTAATCATTGATGGTAAACCGACCGTGAGTTCGGGATCGAGGATTACTTCAGTGGGCAGCATGTTTGGGTGGAAGATGATTTTTTTGAGATGCTTTTCTGCATCGGTAATGACAGATGCACGACCTACTTCAGAACCTGTTCCGGCTGTCGTTGGCACAGCGACAACAGGAGCCATGGCTTCGACATTGACATGAGTCCAGTTGTCACCCACATCTTCAAAATCCCAGATAGGTTTAGTTTGACCAACCATCAGGGCAACCGCTTTAGCTGCATCAAGTGCAGAACCGCCACCAAAGGCGATAACACCATCGTGTTTATATTCCTGATAAAAAGCGACACCAGCCTGAACATTTTCTCCCGTTGGGTTAGCCTGTATGCCAGAGAAAAAACCACAGCGAAGGCCTGATGCATTTACATCGTCCACTATTTTTTTAAGCATGGGCAGGGCAGCAAGTCCCGGGTCGGTAATCATTAGTGGAGCCTGCATGCCCAGGCCTTTACACAGGTCTGACAGTTCATTAATTCGGCCGGCACCGACCTTGACGTTAGTAGGATAATTCCAGTTTGCAGAATAAGTCATTGTATTGTGTTCTCAAAGTTCAGTTTTGATGTGGAATGATTTTGGTCTGGTGAGTGATTCATAACCCATCACGGATAGCGTACAGCCATGTCCAGAATTTTTAACGCCTGTCCAGGCAAGGTCCGGGTCGAGGTAATCACATCGGTTGATGAAAAATGTACCTGTCTCTAACTGTTGACCAAGTTCTACGCCTTTATCGATATCGGTGGTGAAAATAGAAGCGGTCAGTCCGAATTCACTGTCATTCATTAATTCGATAGCCTGTTCATCGGAACTGACTTTTTGAATGCCGACAATGGGGCCAAAGCTTTCTTCAGTCATGACCCGCATATTGTGGTTTACTTCGGTAAGAATCTGTGGAGACAGGTAAGTAGAACCGGCTTTATCCAGTGGATCGTCAGCTTTTATTTGAGCTATGGCTCCTTGCTTAATAGCATCTTGTGTTTGTGAACGTACAAAGTCTGCTGCACTGGATCTAACCAATGGTCCCAGAGTTGTTTCAGGATTATCTGATCGACCCAGTTTAAGTTTGTTAACCCATTCGACAGCCTGTTTTACATATTCATCATAAACAGATTCATGCACATAAACACGTTCGACACCACAACAGGATTGTCCTGAATTATAGAAAGCACCATCCATTGTTGTATCGACAGCATTGGCCATGTCTGCATCTGCACGAACATAAGCAGGATCTTTTCCACCCAGTTCGAGACCTATGCCAATAAAACGACCGGCAACTGCCTTTTCAACCATTTCTCCACCGGGTACTGATCCGGTAAAGGCAACATAGTTAATGCGTTCATCTTTGATAACCGTTTCGGTATCGGCATGAGTCAGGTGCAGGTATTCAAAAACACCTTCGGGTACTCCGCCCGCCCTAAAGGCTTCGACCAGACGTTCTGCACATAAAGGAGTTTGAGCCGAGTGTTTTATGATAACTGAGTTACCCGCAAGAATAGCGGGTAAAACGGCATTGATGGCTGTCAGGTAAGGATAATTCCACGGTGCGATAACGAATACAACACCGACAGGCTCACGTTGAATCCAGCGATCAAAACCAGGTTTGTCAGCAATTTTAATAGTCGCTAACCCCTGGTCAGCCAACTCGATCATTTTACGGGCTCGTTCTTCTGTGCCATTAACTTCACCAGCAGCAGAGCCGATAGGGCGACCCATCTGCCAGGTAATCTCGTTGGCAATTTCATCTTTTTTTGCTACAAAAGCATCTATGGCTTTTGTGCAAATTGCCTTGCGTTCATCCAGTGGAGTTTTCTTCCAGGCCTTTTGTGCGTTACTGGCATTTTCCAGTGCCGTTTGAATATCATCCGTGTTTGCAAAAGGTCTCTCGACGTAAACGGAACCGTCAATAGGGCTGATAGTCTTTAAAGTATTGCTCATTTGTTTTTCTCTTAAATTGAAAAATTTATCACCACGGAGGACACGGAGGAACACAGAGGTTATGTCATTAAATTAGATATTAAAAAATAAAGGTTTTCCTCTGTGTACCCTCGTGTCCTCTGTGGTGAAAATGGTTTTGGGTTTTAAATAATCTCGAAATACCGCTCCATTTCCCAGTCGGTAATGTGTTTTCTGAATTCGCGTTCTTCCCATTCTCTGGAAGCTGCAAAGTGTTCTACAAAAGCATCTCCAAATAAGGAGCGTGCTGCAGTTGAAGCTTTTAATGCCTGGGCTGAATCCCATAATGTTCGGGGCAGGGCAAGGTGCTCAGGGTGTTTTTGGTCATAGGCATTGCCTTTGACCTGTGCTTCGGGTTCGAGTTTGTTTTCGATGCCATATAAACCAGCACCCAGAGCCGCAGCTAATGCCAGATAAGGGTTTGCGTCTGCTGACCCTAAACGGTGTTCAACTCTTTGGGATTTTTCACTACCGGGAATGACTCGTAAAGCTGTGGTTCTGTTTTCAACTCCCCAGGTTGCATCAGTCGGTGCCCAGAAACCGGGAATCAGTCGTGAATAACTATTGATAGTGGGGGAGGTCATGCATAATAACTGAGGCATCAGTTTTTGTTGTCCGGCCACAAAATGGCGTTGTAAATCACTCATGTTATGTGGCTTATTTGCATCATGAAATGCTGAACCTGAACCGTCTTTATGTCTAAGTGAAATATGGATATGTCCACTCTGACCCGGATAATCATTCGACCACTTGGCCATGAAAGTCGCCATTAAGCCATTATGCTGGGCAAGAACTTTCATGAAGGTTTTAAACAGGGCTCCTTTATCAGCAGCATTGAGTGCACTATCGACATTGATAGCAGCTTCAATAACACCGGGGCCTGTTTCGGTATGTAAACCTTCAATAGGAAAATCCATTTTTTCAGATAATTCCATGATTTCTGTGTATAGATCTGCGTGTACTGAATTACGAATCATGGAATAACCAAACCAGCCTGGAGTCATCGGTTTTAGGTCGGTGAAGTTCTTTTCACGGATGCTGTCGGGAGTTTCTTCAAACAGGAAAAACTCATATTCCAGAGCAGCATAAGCATCTAACCCCATATCGCTCGCTTTATCGATAACTCGGCGTAATGCCGCGCGAGGGCAGACCGCTTCGGCCTGTTCAGCAAACTCGGCTAGAAACAGTAACATACCATCTTCAAATGGAATTTCACGGCAGCTGTCTGGCAGGATTCGTACCGGTGCATCTGGATAACCTGTGTGCCAGCCGGTATAAGTGACATTATCGTAAAGTTGATCTTTCACGTCCCAGCCCAACACCACGTCACAGAATGCAAAACCATGATCTAATGAGCTGAGGAATTTTTCACGAGACATATACTTGCCACGCATCACACCGTCATTATCAAACAGGCCTACTTTAACGTGAGTTAAACCGCGCTCTTCGATGATTTGTTTGGCATCTTGAATTGTTTTAACTTCTCTTGGATTCATCAATCAAATTCTCTAGTTATTCCTGGGGATTATTTTGGATAGACCATTTCAGGTAGCCATAATGCAACCTGAGGAAAGGCCATAACAACAGCCAGCGCAAAAACCATAATCATTACGAAAGGAATAATTGAACCGTAAATATCACGTAAAGAAATTTCAGGTGGTGCCATCGCTTTCATCAGGAACAGGTTGTAACCAAAAGGTGGGGTCATATAGGCTATTTGACAAGTGATAGTATATAAAACTCCATACCAGATTGGATTAAAACCTAGTTTGATAATCAGCGGGATATACAATGGAGCCACTATAACCAGCATGGCAGTATCATCCAGAAACATACCCATTAAAATATAGGTTAACTGCATCAGAATAAGAACTTCCCAGGGTGATAGCCCCCATTTATCAAGGAACATGTACTCAATTGCTTTAACTGCACCCAGTCCATCAAATACTGCTCCAAAACATAGTGCTGCGAGGATGATCCACATGAACATGGCACTGATGTTTAAAGATTTTTTTAAGGTTGCTTCTATCACCTGAAAATTAAGGCGACGTTTAACCAGTGCGGCGAGGGTAGCAGCAACAGCACCTACGGCTGAACTTTCCACCAGGCTGGTAATGCCCATAATAAACAGTCCAATAACTGAAAAAATAATTAGAAGTGGAAGGATACCTGCCTGCAACAGGCGAAATTTTTCTGGCCAGCTTACATTCAACTCTTCAGCTTTCAGCGCTGGCCCGAGTTCTGGTTGTAATTTGCACCGAACAACAATGTAAACAATAAACATAGTTGCTAACATCAGGCCGGGAATAGCGCCTGCCAGCCATAACTGGCTTACCGGTTGGCGGGCGATCATACCGTAAAGTACTAAAACAATACTGGGAGGAACCAGGATGCCCAGTGAGCTGCCTGCCTGTATGACACCGGTGACCATGCGTTTGTCATAACTGCGCTTGAGCATTTCAGGTAGGGCGATGCTGTTGCCTATGGCCATTCCTGCAACACTCAAACCATTCATAGCTGAGATGGCAACCATTAACATGATGGTACCAATGGCGAGGCCACCGCGTAACCTGCCCATCCACACATGAAGCATATTGTACAGATCACCAGCAATGCCGGATTCAGACATCATGTAACCCATATAAATAAAAAGTGGCAGGGTCAGCAGCGGATACCAGTTTAATAACTTTATACTGGCACTGAAGGCCATTTCTGAACCGCCATTACCCCATAACATCAGTGCAGAAACCATGGCAACAAAACCAATAGCTCCAAATACTCGCTGTCCTGTCAATAGCATGACCATCATGCTGCTGAACATCATTAATGCAATTAATTCATGACTCATGAGGCAGTCTCAATTTCAGTTTCCAGTTTAATAGACTTACCGAGAAAGGTGGCAATGTCGCGAAATAATATGGCGAAAGCCTGCAGTAACATGAGGAAAATTCCTGTGGTCATTATAATTTTAATGGGAGCCATTGGAGGTGCCCAGGAAGAATAATTTTTTTGTCCATATTGAAGGGCGTATTCAGTGCTTGACCACCCGCCATAAAATAAAACGCCGAGATAAAATATCAGGCAGAAGGCAGTGATAGAGTCAACGAAAGCCCGTTTTTTAACAGGCCAGCGTTCATACAGTAAATCCATACGAACATGGGCATCATTTTGTAAAGTATAAGCACCACCCAGTAGATAATAAGTAGCCATGGTGAACTGAGCCATTTCTATGACCCAGATATAAGGTGCGTTGAAGACAGAGCGGGATATTGCAGAAAAAATTAATATACCCATCATCACAAAAATGAGGTACATGGTAATACGACCAACCGTGCGGTTGATTGCATCTACATATTTTACATACAACTTAAAAACTTTTGGCAAGATATTTCTCTATATTAGGAAACGAGATTTTCACCACGAAGATCACGAAGAACACGAAGGGTAGAATGAATAAAACATTAATTTTATTTTCTTCGTGCTCTTCGTGTGCTTCGTGGTTGATTAAAAAATTACAAGTTAACTAACCTCTATAAGGTCGACCTGCTTTTTCCATCGTGGCATTGTAATCTTTGAAAATTTGTACCACTTTAGCAGCTCTTGGACTGGTTTTTGCAATTTTATCCCAGTATACATGAGCTGCATCTTCCACTGTTTTCCATTCGGCATCAGGAATAGATGTCAGTTTCATCTTGGTGCCGGTGGTACGAAGATCAGCTTCTCCACCCCAGTACCAGTACTGGCGATGATAGTGAGAACTATCCATACTCAGCTTGAACAGAGTTTTTAAATGTTCTGGCACTTTAGCCCATGCATCATCATTAGCGAAATAAGAACCACACCAGGCACCAGAGATATTATTGGTCAGGAAGTAGTTAGTCACATCGGCCCAACCTACTGTGTAATCCTCGGTAATTCCAGACCAGGCAATCCCATCCAGCTCACCCGTTTGCATAGCAACTTCGATATCTTCCCACGGTAGAGTAACTGGAACGACACCGAATTGTGATAGAAAACGACCCGCTGTTGGGAAGGTGAATACACGCTTTCCTTTCAGATCAGCAAGGCTATGAATAGGGTCTTTAGTTGCAAAGTGGCAAGGATCCCAGGCACCGGCACTTAGCCAGGTAACGCCATCAATTTCATCATAGGACTCTTTCCAGATTTCATTCAAACCATATTGATGGAACAGGGTTGGGACATCCAGGCTGTAGCGAGTAGCAAATGGGAAGTAACCTCCAAATACCGCTACATCGGCAGGAGAAGACATGGAATCATCATCTGATTGCACAGCATCAATTGTTCCTCGTTGCATGGCACGGAATAATTCACCGGTTGGAACCAGTTGATCAGCAAAATACAGTTCAATTTCCATTTCACCATTGGCGGCCTTGTTAAATGCATCGATGGATTTTTTGATGACCTGCTCAGCAAGTGCTGGACCGGCATAAGTTTGTAAGCGCCATTTAATCTTTGTTTTTTTCGCTGCATGCACGAAAGGTGCGTTAACGGTTGCTACTGTCGCAGCGGCACCTATACCTGCTTTTTTAAGAAAGTCACGTCTATTAGTCATATTCCGGGCTCCTGGTAGAGTATCAATTTTGATTGAATTATTATGTTATTAATGAATTCAGCTTTACGGATCCATTAAGTAAAGATTTTTACATAAGATGCTCAAACAGGTCAAATTATTTATATTAATTGATTTTATTGGTGCATATCGTCATGCTATGTGTACTTCAATAGTGCAATAATATGGCAAAGAAAATCACTAATCACCACAATATTGATGAGCTAATCAAAACTCAGTTTAATGACTTTAAACCCGCTGAGAGGAAGATAGCAAACCATCTTCTGTCTAATTACCCGATGGCAGGCATGGTATCGATTACTGAGTTATCCAATGCCTGTGATGTTTCTGCACCGACAGTAATGCGTACTTTAAAACGCATTGGTTTTACCAGTTTTATTGATTTTCAGAAATCACTAAAAGCTGAACTGAGCAAAACTTTGTCGGATCCTGTCGCTAAACATGGGCAATGGGCAACCGGAACGCCTAAAGAGCACATATTGAATCAGGCGGCTGAATCTGTGGTTTCTAATCTTAGAAATACCATGAAACAAATCAGTTTTGATACTTTCAATCAAGTGGTCGATTTACTGGCAGATGATACTAAATCATTGCATCTGGTTGGTGGGCGCATAACTCATGCATTCTCAAGCTACCTGGGCACTCACCTGGAAGTTATCCGCAAGGCTGTTTTCAAGTTACCACCATCGGTCAGCTTATGGCCTCATCATCTATTGAATATCGAAAAAGGTGATGTAGTGGTTGTTTTTGATGTACGTCGTTATGAAGCTGACTTACTGAGCCTGGTTGAGCTTGCACAAAAAAAGGGGGCTGTTATCGTTTTATTCAGTGATCAATGGTTATCGCCTATTGCCAACCTTGCTGATTATACCTTTCCAATTCGAATTGAAGCGCCATCAGGCTGGGATTCTGGTGTGGCGACGCTGTTTGTAATAGAAGCACTCATAACGGCTGTGGAAAGTAAATTATGGCCTGATGCGTCAAAACGTATACAGGAACTTGAAGATGCCTTTGACTTTACCGGTCGTTTTAAACAGGAAGTTAAATAAACACTTGTTTTAATTGTAGGGTGCGCCGTGCGCACCAACGAATTTTACTACCAACACCAATGGTGCGCACGGCGCACCCTACGAATATTAGCGGGTTTAATCCACAAGGTTCAGCGCCTAAGCACGGCCAGCCAGCGCCAGAAATTTAACAGGCTGGCAAGTGATCCGGCTACGTAGGTCCAGGCAGCAGCCTGAAGAATTTTTTGTGCTGCCGGATATTGCTGTGAATTGATATAACCACTTTTGAGCAATGGCAAAGCCTTGTTAAAACTGGCATCGATTTCGACCGGCAGAGTAATTATCTGTACTATTAAAGCAAAACCCATAATAAGAAAAGCACCTGTAATATTTAAAAGTGCAACAGAGGGAGCCCTGGTAATGAGTACTAAAAATGGAGCGCTAAACAATAAAAAAGAACCAAGTCGTGCGGCCCACACTGAAAGATGAGCAAGCCTGCTGCGTAACATGAAAAGCGGCTCTCTGGCAGCATGTTGTAATGCATGACCGCATTCATGAGTGGCCACGGTAATGGCGGTCAGTGTTTTGCCGTCAAATTTATCTTTGGTTAATCGCACACAGCTTGCAACCGGGTCATAGTGATCACCCAGTTCTGAGACCTCAACCTGGATGTGTTGTAAATCAAATCTATCCAGCAGGTGACGGGCGAGTTCTCCACCTGTTCCGGTGAAGTTTTTTTCATCATGTTGGTTATATTTCTGCAAGATATGTTTAACCCAGAACTGGGGTAAATAAATAACGAGCAATATAATTATTAGCAGAATCAGGTAGTGCATAAGTAGCTTAGGAGAATATTTATCTTCAAATTATAAGCTTACACCATTGAAATTTTATTTATGAGTGTCTTTTGGGCTAGACTGAGTAAATTGTAAAAAATATCAAATTGGAGTTTTTAATGCCCATTACTCAGCACAGTAATCCTTTGAGTGACATCGAAATTGCTCGCAAGGCCAATGTTAAACCCATTCGGAAGTTAGCTGCAAAAATGGGTATTAAGGAAAAATATCTGCTGCCTTACGGTCATGATAAAGCAAAGATTAGCCTGCCTTTTATTGAAACTTTAGCCGATAAACCGGATGGTAAATTAATCCTGGTGGCTGGAATGACACCGACTAAAGCGGGTGAAGGTAAAACTACAACTTCAGTTGGGCTCAGTGATGCACTCAATAAAATCGGTAAAAACTCTTCTGTGTGTTTACGCGAACCTTCTCTGGGTCCCTGTTTTGGAATGAAAGGTGGTGCCGCTGGAGGTGGTTATGCCCAGGTGGTTCCGATGGAAGATATCAACCTGCATTTTACCGGTGATTTTCACGCAATTGGGGCTGCAAATAATTTGCTGGCAGCGATGATAGATAATCATATTTACTGGGGGAATGAACAGAAACTCGATTTTAGACGGGTAACATGGCGCCGTGTAGTGGATATGAATGACCGTGCTCTACGCGAAATAACCAATGGACTCGGTGCTGTTACCAACGGGTTTCCACGCACTGATGGTTTTGATATTACGGTTGCTTCCGAAGTCATGGCAATTTTCTGTCTGGCAACAGGTCTGGATGATTTGAAGGAACGAATGGCAAATATCATTATCGGAAGTCGTCGTGATAAAACGCCTGTTTTCGTGCGTGATATTAATGCCCAGGGAGCCATGACCGCATTGCTGAAAGATGCATTACAACCTAACCTGGTGCAAACCATGGAAGGCACTCCGGCTTTTATCCATGGTGGACCTTTTGCCAATATTGCACATGGTTGTAACTCTATTCTAGCAACTACTACAGCATTAAAGCTGAGTGAGTATGTGGTCACTGAAGCAGGGTTTGGAGCAGATCTTGGGGCAGAGAAATTCTTTAATATTAAAATGAGAAAAGCCGGGTTAAAACCTGATGCTGCCGTTATTGTGTGCACTGTGCGTGCGCTTAAAATGCACGGTGGTCTGGATGAACAACAAATCAAAAAAGAAAATATCGGTGCCATGGTGAAAGGTTTTGATAACCTGGCCCGACACGTAGAAAATACCCGAAAGTTTGGTATTCCTGTGATGGTAGCGATTAATAAATTCAGTGCAGATTCTAAAGCTGAAATAGATTTGTTACGTCAACTTTGCTGTGAAATAGGTGTTAATGCCATAGTCAGTGATCACTGGGCGATGGGCAGTAGAGGTGCGATGGATCTGGCAAAAAATGTGGTAGAGATGATAGAAAAAGAACCTGCCGAATTCAGGTATCTTTATGAAGATGATATGAAACTGTGGGATAAGGTTCGTACTATTGCCCAGGAAATATACGGTGCTCAGGGCATTATTGCGGATAAAAAAATTCGTGATCAGTTTGCCAGTTTGCAGGAAGATTATGGGCATTTACCGGTCTGTATTGCTAAAACACCGCTTTCTTTTTCTACTGACCCCGCTCTTAAAGGGGCTCCCAGTAACCATGTTGTACCAATTCGTGAGGTGAGGTTGTCCAGTGGAGCTGGGTTTCTGGTGGTTATTTGCGGTGATGTAATGACCATGCCTGGCTTACCCCGAGCACCGGCTGCGGAGAAAATCTGTGTGAATGATGAAGGGCAGATTGAAGGTTTGTTTTAAGTTTGAAAAATTGCTGATCCTTTTGTTTATAAATGGGGAAAAAGTAACTGGATAACACTGCTAAGACTTTCTTTGGAAGCCAGATCAAGCTCAATTAATTGCTCGCTATTTACATTGGTGAGATTTAAAGCATGTTTATCTAACTGTTCAATTGTATTGTCAACAACGGGTAACTTTTGAGCATAAAGTCTAGCCATGAATTCAGCTATATGTAAAATGGCAGCATCCATTTGATGTTCTTCAGTCTGTGAAGGATCTAGCTGATATTTTATTGACGTAGTTAGGTTTTCTGGAAGATTCCATTTATGTAGTAGTTCAGCCCCCATTTGAGCAAAATTGAAACCAATTAATCGTTCCTCTGATTCATGCATGGGTATTTGTTGCTGCTGAGTAAGTTGTTCGGCTTCTAATATTAATTCAGGGATAGACTGGCGCATCATTAAATGCCCTATATTGTGTAACAAGCCTATAATAAACAGTCGTTCACTATTCTTTTCATCACATAATGCAGCCAGGTCTTGTGCAACAATTGCACAATAAATGGATTCTCTCCAAAACTGCTGCATATTAAAAGAAGGGGTGTTCATGTCACTGAAGGTATCAGCCATGGAGGTGGCAAGAACCAGGTCATGAACCTGTTTGGCCCCGAGGTAATTAATGGCATGAGTGACTGTATCTACTTGACTTGCCAGTCCAAAAAATGAACTGTTAACCATGCGTAACAAACGAGCTGTAATCGCAGGATCAAAGCCAATAATTTCTACAATATCAGCCAGTGAATAATCTTCGCTATAAATGAGTTGCTGAAGTTTTATATAAACTTCTGGCAAAGATATAAATTGACTATCGGTTAATACTTTTTCCCAGTTAGTTTGCATAAGCTAAAAATCAGTAATGTGAGTTCTTATAAGCATAGTTGCTGAGATTTAACTTTCCATAGAAAATTAAAAATCTATTCTGGTGTTATTCTTTCATGGTCCAAAGCAGGTTTAATAATGTCATAAATAGCCGGCCTGTTTTGTTTGATTTCATCGACAGTCAGACCTTCCAGTGAAAATGGAAACTTGATCCATTCCTTGGTGGTATGAATAAAATAATCGGGTTCTCGATCTGTTTCATTTCTGGCGGGTTTATACCAGGGAACCGCAACCCTTATGTCTTCAGGCGTGTTTTTGCGGCATTTTAGTTTTAATTCATTGATTAAAGCTTCGATAGTTTTTCCGGTATCGTAAACATCATCAACGATGAGCAGTGGATCATCGCGGTTTATATTTTTTATCAGATAGCTGAGGCCATGAATTTTAACCTGGCGTGACTGGTTCTCTATCCCGCTGTAGGATGAGGTGCGAATAGCGATATGATCGGACTCTGTTTTACCGTAGTGATCCAGAAATTCCTGTACCGCTATGCCGATGGGTGTGCCACCACGCCACAGTGCAATGATGATTTTAGGTCGGAATCCACTGTTAAGAATTTGTTGTGCCAGTTTAAAGGCATCATTATGCAAATCTTCTGAGGTTAAATATATTTTTTTGACCATACTAAAAAATGCCGGGAATCCTTGGTGGAAAAGAATAGTGATTATATACTTGAAGCCTGTTTTAAGTATCAAAAAAATTTAATGCAAAAACAATTTATAACATCAGAACAACTTTTGCTGGATTCCTATCGGCTTTCGATGAAGATTTTTGAAAGTGGTTTTCGCCCTGATTATATCGTCGGTTTATGGCGAGGCGGTAGTCCGGTGGGAATAGCTGTTCAGGATTGTCTGGATTACCTGGGCATTAAAACGGATCATATTTCAATCCGGACTTCTTATCGTGGGTTGGAGTCTTATCATCAGATGATTGAAAACTCGGACTCTATTCGTGTTCACGGAACTCAGTATTTGATCGAAAATATGAATGCCGATGATTCATTATTAATTATCGATGACGTGTATAGTTCTGGCCTGAGTGTGCAGGCCGTTATTCAGCGGCTTGAAAAAAAGTGCCGTCAGAACATGCCTTCCGATGTGAGAATAGCCGTGCCCTGGGTTAAACCTGCAAAAAATAAAACGAATAGAATTCCAGATTTTTACCTTTATGAAACAGAGGAGTGGCTTGTGCTACCTTATGAATTGAACGGTTTAACGGAGCAGGAAATAGCAGAAAATAAACCTGTGGTGAAAGCCCTGGCAGATGGGCTTACCTTGTAGGCTGCGCCGTGCGCACCATCAGAAGTAAACAGTTATTATTGGTGCGCACGGCGCACCCTACGGAGAAAGTGTGAAGTTTAATGTTGAACAGTTCCGTGCCTGGGAACATAAAAAAGTAACCCTGTTAGGTATGTCTGGGGTTGGGAAATCTTACCTGTCGACCATGTTGCGTGATGGCGCCAACTGGTTTCATTATTCGGGTGATTACCGTATTGGGACACGATATCTGGATGAACATATTCTGGATATGATCAAACAGCAGGCGATGAAAGTACCTTTCCTGAAAGACCTGTTACGCAATGACTGGATCTATATCCGCAATAACATCAAGGTTCATGATCTCGGGCCGGTGTTAAGTTACGTTGGTAAACTGGGGAATCCTGAACTGGGTGGTGTAGAGCTGGCCGACTTTATCAAACGACAGGCTCACTATCGCGATGCGGAAATTGCAACCATGTACGATGTGCCTGAATTTATCGACAAAGCACAGAATATTTATGGTTACCCGCATTTTGTGAATGATGTGGGTGGAAGCCTGTGTGAACTGGATGAACCGGGTGTTATCGAGTCACTGGCCGAGCATACTATGATTCTTTATATTCAGGTAACCAATGAAGAAGAAGAGAATAAACTCATTAGCAGGGCTGTCAGTGCACCCAAACCTTTATATTATCGGGAACAGTTTCTAACTGAACACCTGGCAATTTATCTGATTGAAAATGGGCTGGATTTTGCTGCAGAAATGAACCCGGATGATTTTGCCCGCTGGGTTTTTCCACGTTTGTTTCACTCTCGTATTCCTCGTTATGAAGAGATTGCGAAACAGGGTTATACCGTGACATCTGAGGAAGTCTCTCAGGTGAAAAATGAAAGTGATTTTCTTGCTTTACTAGAAAAAGCCATTGAGAGACAAGGCTAATGCCTATAGTTGCACACAATGATTTACCCGCCTTTGAAAAGCTGAGACAGGAAGGCATTCTCATTCTGGATGAGAAAAGAGCGATGAACCAGCATATTCGTGAATTGCATATTGGTCTGTTGAATATGATGCCCGATGCTGCGTTGAAAGCGACTGAGTTGCAGTTTTTTAGATTGATTGGTGATAGTAATCCGATTGCACAATTTTTTGTTCACCCTTTTACGCTGGATATATTACCCCGAGGTGAAAAAGCGCAGGCTCATATTGATCAGTATTATGAAACTTTTGAACAAATTCGTGAACAGGGTCTGGATGCGCTCATTATTACCGGAGCGAATGTCAAAGGTCCTGATCTGTCAAATCAAATTTTCTGGGAGCCGCTGAAGGAAGTGGCTGACTGGGCTTATAAAAATGTAACGTCCACTCTGTGTTCGTGCCTGGCGACACATGCTCTGATGGAATTTAGGTATGGCCAGAAACGACATGCCCAGGAAGCAAAAAAATGGGGTGTTTTTAATCACCAGGTGAGTCAACAAAAACATCCTTTGACTGTTGATATTAATAGTCATTTTGATGTTCCTCACTCACGCTGGAACGCTGTTTATCCGGAGCAGTTTAAACAGGCTGGCCTACGTATATTGGTGACTGAAGAAGATGATAGTTGTGTACACCTGGCCACCAGTGAAGATGGTATTCGAACTGTGTTTTTTCAGGGTCACCCCGAATACGATACGATTTCTTTGTTGAAAGAGTTTAAACGAGAGGTGTATCTTTTTATCGCGGGAGAACTGGACTCATTTCCGCCATTTCCTGAAAACTATTTCGGTTTGTTCGAACAGGCGATTATGAATGAATACCGCTACTACTTAATAAAGGCCATGCAATCCGGTCAGGATTTACCCGAGTTTCCTGAACTCAAAATCGTATCCTATTTAAGTAATAGCTGGTGTGATACTGCTGATGCTGTGGTTGGAAACTGGATTGGTTTAATCTATCAGTTGACCCATATAGAACGGGATAAACCGTTTATGGATCATATCGATATCGAAAATCCTTTAGGTCTGGAATAAGCTTACATTGAAGTAAGAGTTGATAGTTTCTTTACCATCTCTTCAGAATCCCATTCGATGCCACCGTAGAGGGTAAATAAAATATTCCCTTTTTTATCCAGGATGAAATTTGCGGGCGCTGCGAAGACTTTCCATTGACTTAAAATTGCGCCATCACTGTCTAGTAAAACGGGAAAATCAACCGGAACCTGATCTATGAATTTTTGCACATCCGGTTTAGCTTCAGCCATATTAACAGTCAGAATCTTAAATGGTTTTCCATCCATTTTTTTAATCAGATTGTTCATGGTCGGCATTTCTTTACGACACGGTGTGCAATAGGTTGCCCAGAATTGAAGCAGTACAATATTTCCCTGGTAATCTGACAGAGAATGTTTATTTCCCTGCATATCAGTCAGGTTGAACTCGGGTGAAGATAGATTACCTTTGTAAAGTTTAAGTGTTCCACTGGCACTGCTAGCCTGGGCTGAAAACAGGGCAATGAAACAGCTCAGAATAAAAATATTGAAGGCTTTCATGGTTTGATGTTTTCCAGTTTTTTGATATTGCTGTCTATTAATTGATCCAGATTTCGAGTCATTTCATCTTCTTCTGGTGTTTTTTCAGTTCGTAAATAGAAAAAACCTCTAACGCCTTTGATGAGACCAGATTGAACTATGCTACCAGATTTTGACAGGATGTTTACCAGGTGAGGCAATCCCCATCTGTTAGGTGTTCTCTCGCCTTCCAGTACCAGAATAGGGTGAGTAGATAATCCTGCTTCAGAGATATAAATGGGCTCTGCACCGGGTTCGGGAGTTTTACTGTTAATTCGCGGAGTAATGAGTAATGCACCATTTAATTTGGACCCGGGAGTTTTTAGTTTTTTATCAGACAGTCCCTTAAGCACTGGCACAGCGGCTCGTGCGCCTCCAATAAGATACACTTTTTCAGACTTAGTGGTGTTTAAAATATGCTGAATGACCGTGCTGATTTCAGCGGTTGGTACACGAGCAATATTCGAAGGAGTAGGTGACAGGAAGTGAGCACTCAACATATCAGGAAAATAAAACTGATAACCCTGACTGGCCAGTTTACGGGCTGTAATGACCTCGGCCGTTTCATCACCCTGATTGCAGGCAAACCAGATGATTGAACGAGGTGAGGGCTCTCCGATTGTTAAGATATCAATTTCAATATCTTCATCAATTTCAATATCTTCATCAATTTCTAATGTAATATGATTATCAGCCAGCACCTGAAAAAAAGAGGTGCTAGTCAGTAGCAACAGCATATTGATTATCCAACGGATGTTGAATGGATAAGTAATCATGAGAGTCGTTATTATTGATTTAGATTAATAGATAATAGCACGGATATAAGAGTTTGCTAATATTGAGTTATGTTAGATTGATGTGAGTCATAATTAATATCGAGGTTGTAGAATGATTTTGGTGCGCACGGCACACCCTACCAATAAAGTAAAGTAGGGTGCGCCGCGCGCACCATTGGTACTTAAGTAACTATCAACAGTACAAGCCCTTCTAACTCCTTTTAAGCTTTTTATTAAGAAGTTATCTGTTTGAATACTGCTCGTTGCCATTCTTGGTCTCCCAGCATAAGCACAATAGTTTCGATAAATACTAAATAAATATTAAATTATCGGGCTTCGGTGAAAATACTGCTCGTTGCCATCCATGGCCTCCCAGCATAAGGCCATCCCTGGCCAAAAAAAAGACGGGCTAAAGAGCCCGTCAAAATCACCAAGAGGATAAAACTAAATCAGGCCGCTCCTAAAGGAGGAGTAAAAACGGAGAGACCTGAGTTAGTTCCCTGAAGAGATAGGCTCTTCAGGAAACCAGCAAGCTAATTACTTAGCTGCTTCAACCGCAGGAGCAGCTGCTACTGGAGCAACAGGAACCTGTGGAGCGTAACCGTATTGTGGAGCATAACCGTAA
>JABHSO010000118.1 GCA_018669845.1 Gammaproteobacteria bacterium
AATAAGAAGACGAAACTCGGCATGGCTATTAAAGCTATTTGTGCCGGTGTAATGGTTACAGGAGTGGCCTTAAATGGTGTGGCTTTAGCCGCAGATGACGATGCTGTAGAACTGAAGAAGGAAGTTTCAACTGGTTCTCACATTAAACGTACAGATATCGAATCCGCTCAACCACTAATCGTTATTGATGCAGAGGAAATTGCCAACCGTGGTTATGTAACGGTTCAGGATGCTCTGAATAGTCTGACTCAGAATGCCGGTGGTTCATTAACTCAACAATCGATTCATGGGTTTACGCCTGCCGCTTCAGGTTTTGATCTTCGTGGTGCAGGCCTTGGTCGCGTACTAACTCTGATTGATGGAAAGCGCGTTTCAAAATATCCAATTGCTGCTGGTGCAGAAATCAACTTCGTTGATACGGCTAATATTCCAATTGGTGCTATCGAAAGAATAGAAATTTTAGCAGGTGGTGCATCTGCTATTTATGGCTCAGATGCAATGGGTGGTGTTGTAAACATCATTATGCGTAAGGATTTTGAAGGTATAGAAGCAACTTTGTATGAAAGTACAACTGATAATGGTGGACGTGATGTTCATCGCCAGTCAGCCATGTGGGGAGTCAGTGGTGATTGGGGTAATGCAACTGTATTTCTTGAGCATGAAGAAAGAGAGCAGTTAAAAGCAACAGACCGTTCTGGTTTTGATATTGGAACTGACCTTGCGTTTGATCATCCTTTTTCCAGCTATAGTTCGTATGGTGGGTCACTTTTTCTTTATGATGGCGCTACAAGTAGAATAAATACTATCGCTGAAGCAGACTGTAAAGACCGTGGTCTTCAGTGGAGAGATACTTTTTGTGGGTTTGATAGAACCACAATGCGTGACCTTCTTCCTGAGCAGGAACGCACATCTATAATGGGTAATTTCAGTTTTAACCTGTCAGAAGATCATGAGTTGTATGGTCGTTTTGATAGTACAAGTGCTGAAATTGTGACCAGAATTGAGCCTATGCCAGTAGCTGATTATACATACTACACAGGTGCAGCTTATGGAGTTCCCCATGGCATGGTCGGATTTGAAGCAGATGCTACTTTAACATATATTGAACGTGATATAACTACTGGGTTTGGTGGTGATTTTGCAGATTATGCTGGTACCGATGCTGTTACCGATCCTGATCAAGATGGTATTTTTTGGTATACACGTCGAATGATTGAATTTGGTAATCGTATGAATACTGTCGAGGTAGATAACACTGGTTTTTCTCTCGGTGCTAAAGGCGTGTTGACTGATGCTTTCGAATATGACGCTACATTTACTTTATCTGAGCAGGAAGTGGTTAGTAGAGGTAATGGCTACGCAACAGTCGATGGTTTCTTTGACTTAATAGCCGGTACAGATGATGCTAGCAGTATATCTCAACTTGACTATTTAACTGCTGATCAAGTGGCAACTGCCGCTTACGAAACATACAATAAAGATACTTCAAGTTATCAAGGTATTTCATTCGGCGTTAATGGTGATTTACTTGAAATGGAAGCCGGCGCATTATCTATTGCATTTGGTGTCGAGCTAGGTACAGAAGAGTTTACTCAGGATAGTGACACTGCAAGTGCTGATGGTGAAATACTATCAACGGGTGGTGCAACTCCAAGTTCTGGTGAGCGTGATTCTAAAGCGATTTATGCTGAAGCATTAATTCCTGTTTCAGATGAGTTAATTATTAAACCTGCTTTACGTTTTGATGATTACTCTGATGCTGGTAGCCATGTTTCACCTCAACTTGGTTTTGAATTCCGTCCAGATGATAACTTGCTGGTTAGAGCTAACTGGGCTGGTACTTTCCGTGCACCAGACATGATGCGTGTATACGGCGGTGAAGTAACTGCGTTCCAACAGATTATCGATCCTAAGGGTTGTGAAGATGGTGGTGGAACAATCGGTGTTGGTTCTCCTGGCGTAGATGATGTTACTGACGCTTGTATCGGTGAGTGGTATGTTGACGTATTCAGTGGTTCAAACCCTGATCTTGAGCCTGAAACTGGAGAGAACTTTAGCTTTGGTTTTGTTTGGGATAAAGATGACTTCAACTACTCGATAGATATCTGGACAGTTAAAGTTAACGATATTGTTAATACTCTGGGTGCTCAGAATATAGCTAACAATTACGAGACTTATGCTGACCTGATCACACGTGATATTAATGGTTTAATTGAAAGTGTGGATGAGAGACCTCAGAACCTGTCTAAACTAGAGACTAGAGGTATCGATATGGCTGTAGGTTATAGTGTTGATCTGGATGCATCTGGAGAATTGATCTTTGATTTCTCTACGACTTTTATGCAGACTTATGAGACACAGTCTAACCCAACTTCAGAAGTTGCTGATAATATTGCATTATCAAATGTTCCTACATTAAGAGCGAATCTGGCGACTACCTGGAAAGTGGATGATGCTTTATCTGCTACATTGTTTATCCAGCATATCGGATCAATGAACGGTGTAAATATTGATCTTTTCGGTGGAGATGAAAGTTACGGACCACTACAGATTCAGTCTTATACTGTAGCGAATGTATCTGCTAAATATGTCATTAATGATAACTTTACGGTTCGTGGCGGCATAAATAATGTTCTTGATAAAGGACCTAACCCTGATACAACTGACTTTGGATGGCCTCATTATCCTCGCGAATACTACAGTCCTGTAGGTCGTGAATTCAAAGTATCTCTAAGTATGGAGTTCTAAGTTTAGTTAAAAATAATAAAGTAAAATGACAACGACAGTCCTGCATTAGCGGGGCTGAAGTTTTCTTAAAAACCCGGTCAATTTGGCTGGGTTTTTTTTTGCCTGAAGAAAGCTTTAAGTTACAGTATTTTAAGGTGAGTTTTATAAGCTACAGTCGGTTGGTTACTCACTGCACTTAATAGAAAATCTGTAACTCTGCCTACTGGAAATATACCTCAGATATATTTGAGCTTTGGGTAGGGTGCGCCGTGCGCACCAGTAATATCATCATTAATATTCAATGGTGCGCACGGCGCACCCTACAAAGTAATTGTTATCTTGTTATTTTACATTGGATTATAAATGAGTTGCTTGAAATGTAATTAAAAGAACCTGGCATATCCTGTCTGGTATTGAAGAAAATGATGCTTTGGTTTATTTGTACTTCAGTGTCTTAAAGTAAAAAAAGGATAATGAGAAGTCAGTACATTTATGATGCAATTTATGCAGAGAAAAGATTCTGTGTCAGGGAAGGTTGGGTGTTAACTGAAATATTCAAAACAGGTAAATTATTTCAGTAAGTGTTCTGTTGAAAATCTGATAATAGGTGGAAAAAAATGAATATGTTTTCATGTTAGCTGATCAAAACTGTAGGTGAAATTTGTCCAGGTAAAACAGGCTATTTTTGTATGCTTTTGTTGGGGCTACTAATTCAATAATATTTTCATGCTGGGTTTGAAAATATGTTTCTAGACTCAAATTCTAAGACTAGAAAAAATATAGATTTTGACGTTGAAAGAAATTATTGATTATTGAAGGGGGTTATAAAAGAAGGTCGTTACTTTAAATATTAAAACTCGGGTAAGGAAAGAGCTCCTTACCCGATTGTGTGTTACTTACAAAAGTTTATGAATCCCCAATGTGTTTATCCAGGAACTTTGAAATTAACTTATAAACTTCTATTACGTTTTCTTCTTTTCGAAAACCATGGCCTTCTTTTTTCTTGCTTAACCATTCATAAGGTTTGTCAAATTTATCCATTTTTCTCTTCAGTTTAGTGGCATGTTTAAATACAACCCGGGGGTCTCTTTTACCATGTAAAATTAGTAGGGGGGCCTGAATTTTTTCTACATGAAATAATGGTGAAATGCTTTCCATAAATTCATCATCATCTGGATCACCAATTCTTTCAACCTGGACATCTGTCATAACATCCCAGGACTCAGGCCAGGTGCTGAATAACAAGGCAACATCGGTTACACCCACATAGTTAATTCCGCATTTATAAAGCTCCGGTGTAAAGGTAAGCCCGGCCATGGTTGCGTAACCTCCATAACTTGCACCGTAGATACAAATTTTATCAGGGTCTGCAAATCCTTCTTTAATCGCCCAGTCGACACTATCGGTAATATCATTCTGCATTTTATTACCCCATTCCTTATAACCTGCGGTTAAAAATTTATGTCCGTAACCGCCAGATCCTCTAAAGTTCATTTGTAATACAGCATAGCCACGGTTGGCCAGTAATTGGATTTCAGGGTTGTAACCCCAGTTATCTCTTACTCCAAAAGGGCCTCCATGGGGGTTGACTATAAGTGGAATTCTGTCAGAACCCTCTTTGTAATCAACAGGTAGAGTAAGGTAGCCACTTATAGTCAGGCCATCTCTGGCTGTATATTTGATGGGCTCCATGGGGGCCATATCTTTAGGATCGATCCAGTTTCTTGAAGCAGCAAGAAACTTTACTTTATTTTCATTTTGGTCATACAAATAATATTTTGGAGGAGCTACATCGGAATAGGTGATGACAACAGATAATTTTTCATCTCTGGTCTTACTTGTTATGGAAACACTTTTTCCTGGAAATGCTTGCTTAAGACCTTCGTATATAGTTTTATATTCATTATCAATATAATGGATATGAGGTTTTTCATCTTGCCAGGCAAAGCCGACTAATTTTTTCTTAGCATAAGAAAGTATTGGGGTAGTAACATCATAGCCTTCTTTGGCAAATAGCAGTTCACCGAGTTTGTTTTCTTCAAAGTTATATTTGTAGATTGCCTGAGTATCTCTGCCTTTATTAGAAGCAACGTAGAGGGTGGTATTGTCATAATCAAATGCTAAAGGTGCCATACCTTCTTCATTCATACTTCCAGAGCCAATGATGCGCCAGTCCTGATCATTATTATCTCTATAGTATATAGTTTGAATGACGCCTTCGAGTTCTATTTTTATTCGAAGGTTTACATTGTGATCGTATAAAGTACCGACAGTTTTACCAGGATTTTTTGAAATTAAAGTAAGTTTTGCGGTATTAATGTTCAGCTTGTAAATATCGGGGTATTTTACTTTGCGTTTGTTGTAGGAAACAAGAATATGATCAGGGTCGTCAACTAGTCTGTCGATAACAGAGGGGGATCGTATCGATC
Source organism: Gammaproteobacteria bacterium (assembly GCA_018669845.1). GTDB lineage: Bacteria > Pseudomonadota > Gammaproteobacteria > JACNJF01. The sequence continues at coordinate 5,157 of JABHSO010000118.1, forward strand.
TTGCACCCCAGGAAATTTTTGGTTTTATTAATATCTTAGCTCGACCACCTTCTTTTTTAACAGAATATAAGGCGACAGACTCTAAACCTTCTTTATCTATTCCAAATACAATAGTGTCATTGTTAGCCCAGAAAAAACTAGAGACATCATAATCTTTAAGGTCTGTCACTGCGACCATGTTTTTCAGGCCATTTGTCTCCATGACGACAATATTATGGCGTCCTCCAAATGGAGCCAAAGCTGCCAGATATTTACCGTTGGGTGATATGTCTAACTGCCTGAATTGAGACTTTTTGAAGAGCTCTTCAACAGTATATTGCTTAACTGAGGCTCCAGCGATATTAATAGTGCAAACACTTGTAATTACAAGTAGTAATAAGGTGGTTAATTTGGTATAAATCGACGACTTGAACATTGTTACTCCTTTGTGAGTATTGGTAAGAGAATGTATCTGTTTTGTAAAGGTTATAAATTTTTATATAAACAAAATTATTATATTTATAAGTTCTCTTTTACGTTTGTTATTTTATCATTTTAATTTAGAGATTGGCTATGAAATTTATGGGTCGAACCGGTGTATTTGTTTGTGCTGTCTGGTTATTAGCAAGTTTAACTTCAGCTTATGCATCGGATAAGGATAAGCTAAAAAGTTCTGTAAAAATTCAGGAAACGGTTGAAAAGTCTGCAATTTCATCGCAGAAAAAAATTGATAAGATTTCCGATGCAACCGAAAGAATGCTGACTGAATATAAGCTTATATTAAGACAGTATGATGCATTGCATGGATACAATAATCAGGTGCAGAAAATTGTAAATGGTCAGCAACAGGAATTGGACTCAATGGAGTTTCAATTAACTGAAATTGATACTACCAATCAGGGCGTAATTCCATTGATGAGTCGAATGGTTGAAACAATGAAAAAATTTATCGAGCTTGATGTGCCTTTTCTTCCAAAGGAGAGATCAAAACGTATTAATGAATTGACTGAGTTACTGGATAGAGCTGATGTAACCGTTTCAGAAAAATATCGTCGTATTATGGAAGCGTATCAAGTTGAAATGGAATATGGTCGAACCATCGAAGCTTATACCGGTGACCTTAAAAAAGATGGAAATACTCGTTCAGTTGATTTTTTAAGAATTGGTCGAGTTGCATTGATGTATCAAACTCTGGATAAAAAAGAAACTGCCGCCTGGGATCAGCAAGCTAAAAGTTGGCAGATTCTGACTGAAGAATATCGTAAGCCGGTATCTGAAGGGTTAAAAATTGCTAAAAAGCAATCGCCACCTAATTTAATTAAATTACCAATAAGTGCACCGGAGAAGCTCTAATGATTCAGTCTAAATTTGTTGCAGTATTGGCTGTATTTGTCGGACTTTCTTTTACTCCTTTAACGACATCGGCAGATAGTCTTGATGATCTTCTTAAACAGGTTAAGCAATCAAAAATTGCTGAAGCGAAATCAAATAAAGCTCGAGAAGCTGAATTCTTTAAAGATAAAAAACGTCAGAAAAAGTTGCTAGCCGATGCAAAATCACAATTAAAAGCCGAGAAAAAACGTGGTGATAATTTAAAGAAAGCTTTTGATGATAATGAAGTTAATCTGACCAAAATGGAAGAAACCCTTGAACGCAGGCAGGGTAATCTGGGTGAACTGTTTGGTGTTGTCAGACAGGTTTCTGGTGATGTTGCCGGTATTATAGAAGACTCACTGGTATCGGTTCAATATCCGAATCGAGCTGTAGAATTAGTCCGCTTAAGTAATGAGAAAAAATTGCCTTCAATACCTGAGCTGGAAGAACTCTGGTATCAAATGCAACATGAAATGACAGAGTCTGGAAAAGTTGTGACTTATCCTGGTCAGATTGTTTCTGTTGATGGCACAGAAAGAGATGCAGAAATTTTAAGGGTTGGTGTTTTCAACGTGACTTCATCGGGTAAGTTTATGCGTTATTTGCCTGAAACCGGTCAGCTTATAGAATTACCTCGTCAACCTAGTGAACGTTTCTCTAAGATGGCTGAAAATCTGCAATCGTCCAGCTCTGGTTTAACGGCTATGTCTGTAGATCCTTCTCGTGGTTCTATTCTTGCACTACTTGTTCAAGCGCCTACTATGGAAGAAAGGATTCATCAGGGTAAAGAAGTTGGATATATTATTATTGGACTCGCATTGTTTGGGTTACTGGTCGCTTTAATTCGTATGTTAGTGTTATTTGTAGTAGCCCTGAAAGTAAAAAGTCAGTTGAAAAATGCCGATAAACCTAAGCTTAATAATCCTTTGGGCCGGGTTCTGTCTGTGTTAGGTGAAAATGAAGATTTTGAAGTTGAAGTGTTGGAACGCAAAATTGATGAGGCTGTTATTCGAGAAGTTCCCCGGTTACAAAGCGGGTTGTCTATTATTAAAATATTAGCGGTTACCGCGCCACTACTGGGTTTGTTAGGTACGGTTACTGGTATGATTCAAACCTTCCAGTCTATTACCCTGTTTGGAACAGGTGACCCTAAATTAATGGCAGGTGGTATTTCACAGGCATTGATGACAACAGTTTTAGGATTGATTGCAGCGATACCTTTAACTTTTCTACATTCTATTGTTTCAGGTAGAAGTAAGGCGGTTGTACAGGTTCTTGAAGAACAAAGTGCTGGAATTATTGCCCGCCATGCCGAGAAGAAAGGTTAGTCTTAACGGTGTGCTAACCAGGTATTAATGATGAAGTATCAATTAATTGAAATTCTCGAACAGCTTCGTGACTTTATGGAAGTCGGAGGCCCTGTTTTATGGATTATTCTAGTCACTGCATTTTTAATGTGGACATTGATAATAGAACGGTACTGGTTTATACGAATTACCTACCCTCGTCTGGTGCGTAAAACAGTTAAACAGTGGAATGAACGTAGTGATACCAGTTCCTGGTGTGCACATAAAATCAGGGAGGAGTTGATTTCACGTATATCTGTACAGTTGCATAAGTCTTTAACTATTTTACAAACTTTAATAGCACTTTGTCCGTTGATGGGTTTGTTAGGTACAGTATTCGGTATGGTTCAGGTTTTTGAAGTAATGGCTATTACGGGAAGTAGTAATGCTCGTTTGATGGCTTCAGGAATATCCATGGCCACTATTCCCACCATGTCGGGAATGGTAGTTGCCCTTTCAGGTTTATATTTTAGTGCACGTTTAAAGCATCATGCAGATTTTAAAACTCAGATTGCTGCTGATAAATTAAATATTACAGATTTAAAGAAAAAGGTTTCCCAATGAGACGTAGATATATTGAACAGGAAGAAGACGCGACTATAGATTTAACGCCTCTGATGGATATTGTATTCATCATGTTGATCTTTTTTATCGTAACGACCTCTTTTATCAAAGAGGCTGGCGTAGACATAAGTCGACCATCTGCGAATACCGCCGAGCGTAAGGAAAGGGGTAATATTCTTGTGGCAATTACAGCTAATGATCAAATATGGATCGATAAAAGAAGGGTGGATGTAAGGGCTGTAAGAGCAAATATTGAACGTCTGAAAGCCGAGAACCCGGAAGGTTCAGTGGTTATTCAAGCTGATAAAGAGTCCAAAAATGGCTTGCTGGTTCAGGTGATGGATCAGGCCCGGTTAGCCGGCGTGTCGAATATTTCCATAGCTGCAGTGAAAAACTAGTTATGTGGATTAGGTTGCCATTGGCATTAGTTGGAGCCATTTTTATGGCTTTGACGCTGTTTTATGCGATGCATTACATGATCAGTCAGGGATCTGGTAAAATCAATAAAAGCGAAGATTATTCTGTTGTTGATTTTGTGCGTTTGAAACGTGAGTCAGAGACTCGAATAAAAAAACGGGTTATTCCTAAAAAACCTCCTTTACCCAAAGAGCCTCCTCCCCCTCCTCAATTAAGTGTAGCTCAGGATAATAATGTAGCTATGCCTCAGTTGAAAATGGATATGCCAAGGATTACCTCTTCGGGAGTTACTGGAGGACCGTTCATGGGGCAAATGGCTTCTGGACCTGGTGCTGCAGTGGGTGATGGCGAGCTAATAGCGTTAGTTAAAATTGCGCCCAGATATCCCCGTAAAGCGGCAATTGCTAAAAAAGAAGGCTGGGTGAAAGTTGAGTTTATAGTGACAGAACTGGGTACGGTCAAAGATGTAAAAGTGTTAGATGCGAAACCACGACGTTTATTTGAACGTGCAGCCAAAAAAGCTATTTTAAAATGGAAGTTTAAACCAAGGATTGTAGATGGAAAGGCTGTGCCGAGAAAAGCTATACAGACTATAGAGTTTAAATTAGAAGGTTAAAACTATGCGGCTAAATTATTTTGTTGTTTTGATATTTTGCATGTTGTTTGCTAGTAATATTTTTGCTGCAACTCTTAGTGAACGTACTTTCAAGAGCCTGACCAAGATTCATGATCTTATGGCAGAAAGTCAATATGATGAAGCGCTTGTATTGCTTGATAAATTGAAGCCTAAAGCGAAAAGAAGTAAATATGAGTATGCAACTGTCATGCAAACATATGGGTTTGCTTATGCGTCAAAAGATCAATATAAAAAAGCAGTTGATGCATTTCAGGAATCATTAAAAACAAGAGCTCTGCCAAAAGAAATTCAACAGCCCATGCGTTATAACATATCGCAGTTGCTGGCTGCGATCCCCGACTATAAAGCTTCTGCTGAGGCTTATGAAGTATGGTTCTTAAAGGCTAAAAAACCCTCTGCAGCAAACTTTGTGTTTGCGGCAACTATTTATGCCCAGTTGAAAGATTATGACAAAGCGGTAAAAAATATTAAAACAGCAATTGATATGACTGCAGAACCAAAAGAGGTTTGGTATCAGTTGTTATTAGCCATGTACTATTCTGAAAATAAATATCAAAAATCTGCTGAAGTTCTGGAAACTATGGTTTCTCGCTGGCCTGACAATGTTAAATATTGGGGACAGTTATCAGGAATATATTTTGCTTTAAATAAAAATATGGAAGCACTGGCAGTTCAGGAGCTTTCTCATAAACAGGGGTTTCTAAATGATGAAAAGGAACTGATGAACCTGGTAAACATGTACCTGTTTGAAAATATTCCATATAAAGGTGCCGTTTTACTGGAAAGAGAAATCAATGCTGGAAGAATTCCAAAGTCTGGAGATAATTTACAAAAACTTGGAGAGGCATGGATGTTTGCCAAGGAACTTGATAAAGCTCTTTTTTATCTGGATCAAGCTGCTGTTATCCAGAAAAAAGGTGAGTTATTTCTTCAGATGGCTCAACTTTATACTGATAAAGAAAATTGGGAAAAAGTTGTTAATACAATTGATCTGGCCTTAAATGCAGGTGATTTAAAGGACCCTGGAAAAGCCTATTTATTATTAGGCATGGCCCATTATGAGGATGGGGATAAGACTAAAGCTCTAACGGCTTTTCGTGAGGGAAATAAATTTCCCAAAACTGCGAACCAGGCGAAGCAGTGGATTACTCATATAAATAGTGATCGTTAGTGTGACCTTCAAAAGGCGCTGCAAAATGAATTTTTACGCAGACTTTACCAGTCAGCTTTATCAGGTTAAGCAATGATTCATCTTTTTGCTTTAGAATTGATCACATCATTGTTTAGTGGATTTTATTTCCAATGACCCAATATTTTATTCGCCGTTTGCTGTTAATTGTTCCGACATTTATCGGAATAACTATTCTGGTGTTTGTTATTACTCGTTTTGTACCGGGTGGCCCCATCGAACGAATGATAGCTGAAGCTCAGCAAGCATCTATGCAATCGGGTGGCATGACTCAGTCAGCCGGTTCTGGAATAGGTGCTGCTACTCTTGATGATGAGCAGATTAAACAGCTTGAAGAATACTATGGTTTTGATAAACCAGTGCTGGTCAGTTATTGGGAATGGCTGGTAAAAGTTGTGCATTTCGATTTGGGGGTGTCGACTCGTTATAGCGATCCGGTGTGGGATACGATTAAAGAGCGTCTTCCTGTTTCTGCTTTCTATGGCATTCTTACGATGCTTATCACTTATTTTATTTCCATTCCCTTAGGTTATATGAAGGCTGTCCGGCATAATAGTCATTTTGATCATGTCTCGTCTATCGTTGTCTTTATAGGTTATGCCATCCCTTCCTATGTTGTGGGGATTGTTCTGCTTGTTGTTTTTGCTTCCAATCTGGAATGGTTCCCGATGGGTGGTTTTTATGGTGATGAATTTGAAGATATGGAAAGTACACTGGAGCAGGCGGCTGATATTTTTTATCATGCGGCACTTCCATTACTCGCTTATGTAGCCGGTAGTTTTGCGGTGATGACTTTCATGATGAAAAATTCTTTGATGGATAACCTGGCTGCTGATTATGTTCGGACTGCTATTGCCAAAGGTATCCCTTTCAAAAAAGCTATTACCCGACATGCGATGCGCAACAGTTTGATCCCCATTGCTACTCATTTTGGAAATAATATTTCAGTCATTATTGGTGGCTCATTCCTCATTGAAAAAATATTTAATATTGATGGGCTTGGACTGCTGGGTTATGAATCTATTGTTGAGCGGGATTACCCGATTGTTTTAGGTGTGTTAGTTATTTCAGCAATTTTGCAATTGGTGGGTAATATTTTATCGGATATCTGTGTAGCAGTTGTCGATCCAAGAGTTCAGTTCAGGTAGATATCGACTATGTCACTATTTAATCTGAACCCACTGACGGTTAAGAAAATCAATCGATTCAAATCGATTCGACGCGGTTATTATTCGTTTATTATTTTTATGACTCTGGTGTTGCTGTCCTGTTTTGCTGAAGTTCTGGTAAACAGTCGAGCATTGATGGTGAGTTATGAAGGAAATTTATATTTTCCAACTTATGGTGCAGTAATTCCCGGAAAAATACTGGGTCTTGATTATGAGTATGAAACTAACTACCGGGACTTACAGAAAGTATTAAAGAAAGAGGGGACCGGCTTCGTTATTTTGCCGCCAATACCATTTAACCCTTACGAAAATGATTTACGTGATACCGAATTTCCACCATTTCCTCCTTCACTTAAGGATAGCCATTACCTGGGAACAGACACTATAGGTCGTGATGTAGCTTCAAGGTTAGTGTATGGATTTCGCACGGCTATTTTCTTTTCACTGATATTATTAATCGTAAGCTACCTTATTGGTGTGAGTATAGGTGCTGCAATGGGTTATTTTGGAGGTCTGTTCGATTTACTATTCCAACGAATTATTGAAATTTGGTCAAACATTCCATTTTTATACGTAATCATGATTATTTCATCCATCATGATTCCCAATTTTTATACCCTGATCGCCATCGTCCTGTTATTCGGCTGGATTCAAATGACCTGGTACATGAGGACTGTGACCTATAAGGAGAAAGCACGTGAATATGTGATGGCTGCAAAGGCGCTGGGAGCATCAAATTCACGGGTCATTTTTAATCACATCTTGCCCAATACTGTTTCTATCATTATTACCTTTATTCCATTTTCAGTTGCCAGTGGCATTATTGCTTTGACTTCACTGGATTATCTTGGTTTTGGCTTGCCCGCTCCAACTCCAAGTTGGGGTGAATTACTTAGCCAGGGTTCTAATAATCTTGAGTCTTTATGGATAGTATCTTCAGTTATTGTTGCGATGACAGTCATTCTGGTGATGGTGACATTTATCGGCGAAGCGATACGTGAAGCCTTTGATCCTAAAAAGCATACGACTTACGAGTAATAGTTATGATTTTTTCCACTAGTAAAATTTTATTATCAGTATGGTGGCTACTATTTTTATCGACAAGTTTACAGGCTGCTCCGCAACTACCTGATAATTTACAGTGGCTGACGAATAATGAAGACCCAGTTTATGCATCACCCGATGCAATAAAAGGTGGAACCTTAAATGACTGGTTAGCGAGCTTTCCCTTAACATTGAGAACAGTAGGTCCTGACTCAAATGGAAGCTTTCGTGGGAATTTACTAGGCAATCAAATGCAGCTGGTTCAAGTTCACCCAAATACGAGAAAATTAATCCCTGGCCTGGCCACTCACTGGGCATATGGTGATGATAATAAAACCATGTATTTTAAACTGAATCCGAAAGCTCGCTGGTCGGATGGTGTACCTGTAACTGCACATGATTTTGTGTTCACTTTTGAGTTTATGCGATCAAAGGAAATTGTAGATCCCTGGCATGCTAATTTTTTCAAGGATGAACTTGATAAAGCTACTGTTTATGATGATCTTACTTTCTCGGTAACGACTATTAAAGAGCGCCCAAGAGATGAGTTACACGATCATACTTCTGAAGATATGCGCCCCATAGCCCGGCATTTTTATAAAGATATGAAAGGCTTTGTAAAAAAATATAACTGGGCAGTAGCGCCAAATACGGGTGCCTATAAAATCACCAAAATTAAAAAAGGTAAGAGTATAACTTTCAGTCGCAAGAAAGACTGGTGGGCTAAAGATTTAAAATACAATGTAAATCGCTTTAACGTGGATAAAGTAAAATTCACCGTTATCCGTGATAGGAACCTTGCCTGGGAACATTTTAAAAAAGGCAAGCTGGATGTGTTTGATACAACTTTACCGTTGTATTGGCATGAAAAATCTAAAGGTAAAATTTTCGATAAGGGCTATGTGCACAAGCTTTGGTTTTATACCGAATCTCCTCAGAGCTCTCAGGGTATCTGGTTAAATCAGGATAACGAGATTTTGAAAGATCTCAATGTACGTTTAGGTATAGCACATTCATTTAATATTAAAAAAGTAAATGAGCAGGTTTTACGAAGTGATTATGAATTAAAACAGACTATTAGTTCTGGCTTTGGCCCTTTTACCAATAAACAAATTCGTGCCAGAGAATTAGACCTGGCTAAAGCTGATGAGTACTTTGCTAAGGCCGGTTGGGAAAAGCGTGGTGATGATGGTATTCGTGTTAAAAATGGACAACGTTTATCGTTTGCTGTGACTTACGGTTATGACCACCATACTCCGCGTCTGGTCGTGTTAAAAGAAGAATTTAAACGAGCAGGACTGGAGCTTAGTTTACGGAAGATGGATCCAGCTGCATCATTTAAATCTGTGTTGGAAAAGAAACATGATATCTGGTGGGGAGCACTGGGTGGTGGAAGCTGGCCACAATACTGGGGGCAGTTCCATTCAGACAATGCGCATAAACCTCAAACTAATAATTTTACCAATACAGATGACCCGGACATGGACGCTTTAATTGATGCGTTTCGTTCGTCAACTAACACCGCTGAAAGGGCAAAACTGGCGCACAAATTACAACAGTTGATTCATGACCAGAGTGCCTGGATTGCTGGGCTGGATGTTCCTTACATCAGGAATGTTTATTGGCGATGGATTAAATTACCAAAGGTGCCTGGTACTCGCTTGTTAGGCAGAAGAGCTCCTTATGTATTTGACTATAATGGTGCTTTTGAAGTGTCCGATGGTGGACAATTATGGATAGACAAAAAAGCTAAAAAAGAAACTCTTACAGCTAAGAAAAAGGGTAAAAGTTACCCCGCTGTGACCCGTATTGATAAAACATTCAAAGTTGAAAATTAATACTTTAGATTAATGAATAATTTACCGAGTAATAATTATGATTATTAACAAACGATCTATATTAGCGCTAGTTACTTTTTTGGTGATGTCTTCGTCCTTGATGGCAGCACCAAAATTACCGGACAATCTAGAGTGGTTGACGAATGATACTGAAAAGGTTTTTGCATCTCCAGAAGCAAAAAAAGGAGGTACCTTAAAAAGCTTTCTACTGAGTTTCCCGTTAACGCTTCGATATGTGGGTCCTGATGCAAACGGTGGTTTTCGCTCGGCTATTCTTGGCAACAAGATGTCTCTTGTCGTCTCCCACCCGAATACGTCAAACCTGTTACCTTCTCTTGCCACTCACTGGGCTTATAGTGATGACAATACCACGATGTTTTTCAAGCTTAATCCTGATGCTCGTTGGTCAGATGGAAAAATGGTAGTGCCAGAAGACTACGCTTTTACTTTAGAGTTTATGCGTAAAAAAGAAATAGTAGCTCCCTGGTACAACACTTACTATGAAGACGAGATAGGGGAAGTTGTTGTCTATGATGATCATACTATTTCTGTTTCAAGCACAAAACCAAGACCAAGAAACGAACTTTTCAGTCATGTTTCTTTAAATCCTACACCTAGTCATTTCTATAAAGATATGAAAGGTTTCGTCAAAAAATATAACTGGAAAATAGCACCGAATACCGGGCCCTATCAGATAAGTAAAGTAAAAAAAGGAAAAAGCATAACTTTCAGTAGAAAGAAAGACTGGTGGGCTAAAGAGCTTAAATATTATAAAAATCGATTCAATGTCGACAAGGTTAAATATACCGTAATAAGGGATATGAACCTTGCATGGGAACACTTTAAAAAAGGTAAGCTGGATGCTTTTGGTTTGACTCTGCCTCTTTATTGGCATGAAAAAGCTAAAGGAGGTGTTTTCGATAAAGGTTATATCAATAAACTATGGTTTTATAGTGATCCGGCCAAGTATGCTTTTGGAATTTGGTTAAATCAGGATAATCCCATTTTGAAAGATCGTAATGTACGATTGGGTATTGCCCACTCAATGAATATTGAGAAAGTAAATCGACAGGTATTACGAGGCGATTATTCACGTAAAAATTCATATTCTTCCGGACACAGTAAGTTTACAGATCGTTCAATTAAGGCAAGGCCTTTTGACCTTGATAAGGCCAATGAATATTTTAATTTAGCAGGTTGGAGTGAGCGAGGAAGTGATGGAATTAGAGTTAAAGATGGAAAGCGTCTTTCCCTGTCCATTACCTATGGCTCCGATCCTCATACGGCACGCCTGGTTGTGCTAAAGGAAGAATTTAAGCGTGCAGGGCTAGAGCTGGTTCTCAGAAAATTAGATAGCGCGGCTTCATTTAAGTCAGCACTTGAGAAAAAGCACGATATCTGGTGGGGCGCTTTAGGTGGTGGAGATTTTCCACAATACTGGGGCACTGAGCATTCTATAAATGCACATAAAGCACAAACCAATAACTTCACCAATACTGATGATCCTGAGATGGACCGATTGATCGAAGCTTTCCGTTCAGCCATGTCTGCTGAAGATCGAATCAGCCTGTCTCGAAAAATTGAAAATCTTATCCATGAACATAGTGCCTGGATACCGACTCTGGAAGTTCCCTATGCTCGAATAGGTTATTGGCGTTGGCTGAAATTACCGGAAGTTCCCGGAACTAAAATTGGTGGACCGGCAACTGCTGCTTTTGACTTTGGCAGCTCCTTTTCTACTTCTGACGGCGGCATGCTGTGGATCGATACAGAGCTTAAGAAACAAACACTGAAGGATAAAAAGAAAGGTAAAACATTCGATCCAGTATTAATCATTGATAAAACTTTTAAAGTAACCTACTGATGTCAGAAGTTTTATTACAGGTCAGACATCTGGCCACAGAGTTTGATACGGAGCAGGGAGTCGCTCGCGCTCTTGACGATATTAGTTTTCAGGTAAAAGCCGGTGAAACTCTTGGCATTGTTGGTGAGTCTGGTTGCGGTAAGAGTGTGACTTCATTATCTGTCATGCGCCTGTTACCCAAACCCACGGGTAATATTGTGAATGGAGAGGTGTTGTTTCGTGGTAAGGATCTGGTCAAGCTACCTGCTGAAGATATGCATAATATTCGTGGAAATCGAATTGCGATGATTTTTCAGGAGCCAATGACGGCTCTTAATCCTGTTTATCGAATTGGGCGTCAGTTGAATGAGACATTGGCATTGCATAATCCAGAAATGAAAAAGGCAGATATTCATCAGGCATCCATCGATATGCTTAAACGTGTTGGGATTCCAGCACCAGAAAGGCGCATGAAAGAGTATCCCCATCAACTGTCTGGTGGCATGCGCCAGCGTGTCATGATTGCCATAGCCCTTTTGTGTAAACCTGAAATTTTGATTGCAGATGAACCGACAACAGCATTGGATGTCACCATTCAGGCACAAATTCTTCAATTATTAAAAGATTTACAAAAAGAAACCGGAATGGCGATTATCTTTATTACTCATGATTTGGGTGTTATTGCTGAAATATGTGATCGAGTACTGGTAATGTATGGAGGTCGAATTATTGAACAGGCTGATATATTTAGGCTCTTTGACAAACCCAGTCATCCTTATACTCAGGGTTTATTGAAGGCGATACCGCGCCTGGAAAAACCGGCTAAAGAAAACTTAAGTACGATACCTGGAATGGTCCCCAGTCTATTTGATTTCCCGCCGGGTTGTCGTTTTCAAAACCGCTGTGAATATGTTCAAACGCAATGTGAAAAGGATACTCCACCACTAGAAGGGCATATTGATGATGACCATCAGGTGCGTTGCTTTCGCTTTAAAGAACTGGTGAATTAGTGTACTGACATGGACTTATTAAAAGTAGAAGATTTAAAAATGCATTTCCCTGTTCATGGGGGTATTTTATATCGACAGATTGCCACGGTATTTGCTGTTGATGGCGTCAATTTTTCCATCGAACCGGGTAAAACTCTGGGTCTTGTTGGAGAGTCAGGTTGTGGAAAGAGTACCATTGGCCGTGCTTTATTACGTTTATATGAACCTACGGCCGGAAAAGTAAGTTTTGAAGGTCAGGATATTACCCATTTGCAGGGTGAAAGCCTAAGAAATTTAAGGCTGGATATGCAGATGATATTTCAGGACCCTTTCGAGTCGCTCAATCCTCGGCATACTATTGGCGATATCATTGAAGAACCATTCGTGATTCACAAACTGGGTAATTCTGCTGAACGTAAACAGGAAGTTTTAAAATTACTTGACCGTGTGGGAATGCCAGCAGATGCCGTACATAAATATCCTCATGAGTTCTCAGGTGGTCAGCGACAGCGTATAGGTATAGCCAGAGCCATAGCGCTTAAACCAAAACTAATCATCTGTGATGAACCGGTATCTGCACTGGATGTTTCTATACAGTCTCAAATTTTAAACCTGTTGCTTGAATTACAACAGGAAATGGGCATGGCTTATCTATTTGTGGCTCACGACTTATCTGTTATCAAACATGTGTCAGATCAGATAGCAGTGATGTACCTGGGAAGAATCGTCGAAATTGCAGATAGTGAGTCGTTGTACCAGAACCCTATGCATCCTTATACTCAGGCACTCATTTCATCTATACCTGTTCCTGACCCGCTTCAACGTAAAAATTTCATTCCACTTCAAGGTGAAGTCCCCTCACCATTGAATCCTCCTCCTCACTGTCATTTTGTCGAACGTTGTCCATATGCTGAGCAAATTTGCAGTACAGAAACCCCTGTCCTGACTCAAAAAGATACGAGCGAAAATCACCAGGTGGCCTGCCATTTTGCGGGTAAATTGAAAGTACTATAACCTGTTTCCTGAGTTAACTATTTCCTGTGTTTTGTCTCTAAATTTAATCCATAAGCTGTTATTGATTTGCCTCAAACTTTTAAGGTGTTGTTCTGAATTATTCCGTTTTGATTCTTTAAAAGCTGCCAATACTGTTACACTAAAAACTTCAACGTGAGCTTATTATGAATTTTTCAGATTTTGGAAAACGTTTTAACCGTTATTCCGGTATTTCTCATTTAATGGATGACCTGAGTGCCGGGCTGTTAGATGATGACATGGTGATGTTAGGAGGAGGTAACCCTGCTTCTATTCCCCAGGTATTAGATGTTTTTCAGCATACTCTTGATGACTTACAGGAAAGAGGAGACCTGGTTAAAGCACTGGTTAATTATGACGCCTCACAGGGTAATCAGGTTTTTCTAGAATCACTGGCTGACTATTTTAACAAGCAGTATGGATGGGGTATATCTCGTCGCAATATTGCATTGACTCATGGCAGTCAGTCTGCATTTTTTGCTTTATTTAATAGTTTTGCCGGGTCTACCGGTGACGCAAGGAAGCATGTTCTATTACCGATAACTCCGGAGTATATTGGTTACACCGACCTGGGTATTGAAGATCACCTGTTTGTCAGTCAGAAACCTCAAATAGAAACACTTTCTGATCAATTTTTTAAATATCATATTGATTTTGATCACCTGGAAGTGACTTCAGAAACTGGAGTGATTTGTGTTTCAAGGCCAACCAATCCAAGTGGAAATGTTTTAACTGATGAGGAATGTCAGCATCTGGATCAGTTAGCCCGTAAAAATAATGTTCCTTTACTGGTGGATAATGCTTATGGCACCCCATTTCCACATATCATTTTTAATGAAGTTAATCCGTTCTGGAATGACAATACCATTGTATGTTTAAGCCTGTCTAAGCTTGGTTTGCCAGGTGTGAGAACGGGTATCGTTATAGCGAATGAAGAAGTCATACGGCAGCTTTCTAATATGACGGCAATAACCAGTCTGGCACCGGGTGGAGTAGGTCCTGCAGTTGTTAATGAACTATTACAAAAACAGTTGCTGACTACTTTGTGTGATGATGTTATCCGACCTTTTTATCAGAATCGATGTGAAAAGGTTGTCGAGTGGTTAAAGCAAAGTATAAATGATGAAAGATTGCATATTCATTTACCTGAAGGAGCGATCTTTCTCTGGTTATGGTTTGAAGGATTATCGATTACAACCTCTGAACTGTATGAAGAGTTGAAAAAAGAAGGCCTATTGGTCGTGCCGGGTAAATATTTTTTCCCAGGTCAGGATGATCCGGGAGAACATGCAGAGAGTTGTATTCGTATGAACTACGTGCAAAGTGAAGCGGATTTACAGAAAGGTATCAACATACTCTCTAGTACATTGAAGCGATACTGGTGAATAGAAGTAAAAATGGCATTAATAGAGAGACGAGCTTGCAGCTGGGTAACTCAAACTCAGTATTAAAGCCAGAGTATCTTATTCGTTAGGATTAGCAGATTTTACTATAAAAATGTAAATGAAAAATGCAGCCATACCAAGAAGAAATACAATAGTTCCTAATGATAGCAATCCGACCCAATCGCCAAATAAATCCATAAATAATTCCATAACTTTTCTCTTTGATAATATTCAGAAAAATTTTAAAGCATAATCTGTTGTAGACATTGACTTCAGTCAATTGTTCATTCGAATATGCAGAAATAGTAATATAGGGTAATTGCGAAAGTTATTTTGATGTATGAGTAAATACTCCATCCCAGTTTTCACCTGGTGGATTGAGGCGATAACTGTTAATTCTATCCAGGTACTCAGTGTATAACTTACAATTAGGAAAGGAGCGGGACAGGTTAAAAAACTCTACTTCTGCTTTATCCCAATCCTGTTTATGATAGACCCTAAGCGCCTGTTTATAACGGGATATTTCAGAGATGATTGATTTATCAACATCATTTTTATGACCAACAGGTTCAAAAATAGTCACGGGTTCTTGTTTACCTTTAACTCGAACTTTGTCCAGTTCACGGAAAATAAATTCAGGAACAGCAGCTTTAGTGGCTTCGCCAACAATAATATCAACTCCATATGCCTTGGTTAGGCCTTCTAATCTTGAACCCAGGTTTACCGTATCACCTAATACCGTGTAAGCAACTCTGAATTCAGACCCCATATTGCCAACATTCATGATGCCTGTGTTGAGGCCAATACCTATATTTACATGGGGTAATCCTTTTTCTTTAAATTCCTTTTGCATGATTTTTAACTCTTTCATCATGTCGAAAGCTGCATATAAAGCATGCCTGGCATGTTCCGGGTCATGCAATGGAGCCCCCCAGAATGACATGATGGCGTCACCCATGTACTTGTCTATAGTGCCCCTGTTTCGGTGAATAACACGGGTCATCGGTGTCAACAGGGCATTCATTAAATGTGTTAGCTGTTTAGGGTCGAGACCTTCAGAGATAGTTGTAAATCCGCGAACATCTGAAAATAATACGGTCATTTCACGGCTTTCACCTTCTAGAGAAAACTCTGATGCAGTTTCACTCATTTCGTCAACAAGTTCAGGCGGAATGTATTGACCGAACATATGAGCTAACTGACGTTTACCACGTGATTCAATAAAAAAACCATAAGTCATGTGCAGTGTGAACATCAGGACAATCAATAACAGGGGAGAGGCCATGGGTAAAATTAACAAGTTGTTCCAGGCCAGAAAAGTACCTGCTATAACGATAACGGTAATGATTAATGAACTTAATGCTGCCAGAATTGGAGATAGATACGTCAGCACGATATACATGGCGATAGCAACTAGCACAAGTAAAACAAACTCATATCCGACAGTCCAGGCGGGCTTATGTTTAATGGTTTCATTCAAAATGCCTGAAATAATATTAGCGTGTACCTCAACTCCAGGGTAAACGTTTTGTACTGGAGTGGACCGTAAATCCAGTAGACCAGGTGCTGATGTTCCTAATAGTATGATTTTATTTTTAAGACGGTTGATATCTGCTGATTTATCCAGAACTTTAAAGGCAGAAATATATTCAAAGCTTCCCTTTTTACCACGATATGGCACATAAACCGCTCCATTATCATCAACAGGAATTCTATATTGACCAAGATTGATGGCTTCCAGAGCATAATAATCCTGACCATTCTTTTTACCGTCTGTTTCGACTATTAACTCTATTTTTGGGTTACCTATAGCCAGCCTGGCTGTGGCTAAAGATAAAGAAGAATATAAAAACTTATTATAGGATTGAATTAACGGGACACGACGGAAAACACCATCAGCATCTACGGAAGGGTTGTCGAAGTAACCGCCTGATCGAGCTGCATTTTGAAGTATCTTGATATTGGCTCCATAACCTTCTGCTTTGTAAATGGCTAGACGTTGGCTGAACTCATCGGTCATTTTAGTTATTGCTAGAGGTAGTGTCCCTGTTTTTACCACTTTCTCTTTTTCTATACTGGATTTAAAGTAATAGCCCAGAACTATATCTTTATTCAATAAGCTTTTGGAAAATAGCTGGTCAAATTGCAAAGAAGGGCGCAGCTTATCGAGTGTAGTGAGAAAATGGTCGTTATTTTTAAGTTCGTTGTTGGCAAGTTTTGTAAATGCTTCCAGTCCTGAGCTGGTATCCTTTTCAGCAAAAACTATATCTATTCCCAGTGTTTTTACCTGGTAAAAATCAAAAAGGTTAGTCACCAGTCTGGCCATCACATCTCTTTTCCAGGGGAAACGGCCCACTTCAGCTAAAGAGATTTCATCGATATCAACAATGACTATATTTTTATCAATAGTATCTGGTCGTGTAAAATTTAACCTGGAGTCATATGTCCAGTTTTCGAGTTTTTCCAGGAAAGGATAATGCTGAAGATCAGAAGCATCGATCAGCAAAGCAATCAAAACTAGAAGACTAAGCAACAACCTTATAATACGTTGTAGTTGCATACAGTTCTCCCCTTTAATTAGATATGATTATTATAAAACTGATAAACGCAGAATGTTTCTGCGTATTGGTAATTACAGTTTATTTATCTTTAACTATTTGGTGTAAAACTCCATTTTGACGCCAGCAACTTCTATGATGTCATGATTGTTTAGCTGGTGTGCACTTGAGCCAATAGGACTGCCAGCTACTTTTGGAACATTGTTATTAGGGCCACCGTCTACATGGATTAAAAAGAACCCCTGAGGACGTCTGGTGATAGCTGCAACCTGAACTCCAGGCTGACCGATAGTTGTTAGAGCCTTTTTCAGAATGAGCTCTTTGCCTGCGTTAGCGCCACTTAATAATTGTAGGCAGGCAACTTTATCACTTGTAGTAGAGCTTTTACTGGAAGCCACTTCGGATGCAATGGCTGCTGATATTTTTTGTACAGACTTATCGATTTCTTTATTTTCAGCCGCTTCTTCAGGCATGCCTGCTTCACCCGGACGGATAATCATAGTCTGTTCAAAGTCCTGATCAGAGTCTCCGTTACTACTCTCATAAGAAATCTGGTATTTTCCCAGAGTGATTTTATCACCATGCTCCAGCGCATGCTTTTTAATCAATTTACCATTAACGTAAGTTCCATTGGTGCTGCCAAGATCTTCGAGGAAAGAATCTTCAAGGATTGTTATCACTTGAGCATGCTTACCACTGACAGATAAGTTGTCAATATGGATATCATTACTGGGCTTACGCCCAATAGTTGTAGTTTCGTTGGTAAGCGGGATTTCTTCATGTTCCCCCGAATTTGATGTCATTACCAATTTTGCGACCATGTCTATGTCCAGCCTCGTGTTATTATTGCTTATGTGAAAGTTTAGTACATTTAAAAAATTTTGAGTAAAGCTTTCACTTTATTCCGTTTAAAACCATTCAATTAACTTTTTGAACCAGCCCTGAGATTCAGAAAAATCTTCATTTATCCGGCATAAAATTACAGAAATATTATCCTTTCCGCCATTCTGGTTTGCCTTTGTAATCAATTGCTTGGCAGCTTCTTCTAGATTATCACTAAATCTTTGAATAGTTAAGCTTATATATTCATCTTCTACTAAATCAGTTAGTCCATCAGAGCATAGCAGGTAGATATCATTTTTCATGGCTAAATCTTCCTGAACATCGGGAGTTGTTGTTGGGTCTATGCCTAATGCTTTAGTAACCAGGTTCTTATTTAATGATTTTTTGGCTTCTTCCTGTGTGTAGAACCCACGACCAATTAATTCCTGCAACAGGGAGTGATCCTTGGTAATTTGATCCAGGTTTTTATTTCTGTAGCGATAACACCTTGAATCACCAATATGAGCCAGTGAAAAACGATTGTCGTAAAATACTAGCACAACCAGGGTGGTTCCCATGCCTCGTAACTCAGCCTGTTGGGTCGATTTACGATAAACGAGGTCATTAGCCTGTTCAATGGCTTCCTGTATGCAAATGGACTCTAGTGAAAAACCAGTATCTGAATCAATTTGTCCCGTTTTGATAGAGGGCAAATGTTGTTGAGAATTTTGAATAATGCTGTCCACAGATAGAGTGCTAGCTACTTCACCCCCTAAATGACCTCCCATGCCATCGGCTAAAACCATCAGGCCTAATGCACTGTCAAATCCTATGCTGTCCTCATTATTCTGTCGAATACGGCCAGTATCAGTTTGTCCGACAATATGTATCTTACCTTGTAAATTCATGTTGATGCTCTGAAAAGAATAAGGTGGTCTCTATGATGAGATTTATTATGGTGATTAATATATCTCATCAGTTTACTGCATTTTCATTAAACAAACCTTAAGGTCATTGGCTAAATCTGTACCTGTTTGGTAGCGCTCATCAGCATTTTTGACCAGTGTTTTATTAATAATGGGAACCAGGCATGATGGAATATCCTGTCTATAGGTAGTTATTTCAGGAGCTTCATCATTGGTTATTTTGAACATCAGGCTCGCCATGGAGTCTGCTTTAAATGGCAGAGAACCACACAGCATTTGATATAACATAACGCCTAATGAAAATAGATCCGAACGACCATCTACCTTCTTTCCGGCTAATTGTTCTGGGGACATATAGGATGGTGTTCCAAGCACCATGCCGGTTTTGGTTTTACTGGAATCTGTTATTCGAGCAATTCCAAAGTCGGTGATTTTTAAGCTATCAGACTCAGCTTCATACATTAAATTAGCTGGTTTAATGTCTCTGTGAACAACATTTTGAGCATGAGCGAACGCCAGACCTTCTGCTGATCTGATGGCAATACTGACTACCGTTTTCATGTCCAGTAAATTATCTTTCTTGGTGTGGGGAGCCAAATCAGAACCTTTAAGAAATTCCATGGCGATATAGGCAAGGTCATGTTCTTCGCCAGCATCAAAAATAGTGACAATATTTGGGTGACTTAATCTGCCAGCTGTTTCCGCCTCTCTGAAGAACCGTTCTTTAACTTCTACCAGTTCATCATCTTCAAATTCCTGTGCCAGGGCCATGGTTTTGATTGCTACCACACGGCTTATTTTAGGGTCTTTGCCGAGATAAACTATACCCATTGCGCCTTTACCAAGTTCTTTTTCAATCTGGTAACGACCTAACATGGGTTTTTCTATGCTGTTACCATCCAGTAATAATGTTCCGCCAGCATGTCCACCACTGCCGCCGAGTAAAACGGTTTCTTCCATTTGCTGAGCACGATTCTGGCGCACTTTAATGTCACGAAATTCATCGTCATGTTTTGACATGTACTGATAAACACTAGTCGCTTTATTGAACTGGCGTTTACGTTCAAAATCGAGAGCCAGATTATACATGGCTTCCATGACATCGTCTTCAAGAGGGCATTTTCTGAATTTTTCAAATGCCATGTCGAGCTGTCCCTGGGACTGAAAAGCAATACCGAGCATTCGGTTACTTTCCGAGGATTCAACGTCTGATTTTAATTTTCCACGTTCTGTCGCAAGAAACCTTTTAGTGGTTATTAGTAGGTGGCCTATAACAAGTAACGCAGCTGGCCCCATTAACTCAATCCACATGGTGCTGGTTGTCATGAGCATGTAGTGTGTTGTAATAATAGCAACCAGAATAAGTACTGTCAGAGCAGCAGCAACGCCCGCCTTTAAACGAGGCATTATAAACATCAGATAAATAGCGATGAATAAAAATGCACCTAAATTAGCCCAGATACCCCATTCAGGGGCAATGAAGAAATCTTCGTTTAAAATGCTGGAAACGGAATGTGCAAGTGTTAAAACGGGAGGCATTGCAGAGTGTATTGGGGTTACCTGGTTTGCGCCTACACCCGTTGCTGTTGCACCGATGATAACTATCTTACCTTTGTAATTTTCGACAGAAATCTTGCCAGAAAATACATCGTAAAATGAATCTACCTTAAATGCAGGAATACCTTCCATATCGGAATAAAAGAAAGTATTCATTGATAAAAAAGTATCAGTTTTAATTTCGAGAGAACCTAGTTCAACGCTTTCAGCCAGATTAACCTTGATGTCAGAGTTGGTCAGGTTGAGACTCTTTGCTGCCAGCTGTAAAGCGATTGATGGGTAGAATCGGCCATAATGTTCGAGCACA
>JABHSO010000008.1 GCA_018669845.1 Gammaproteobacteria bacterium
ACCATCAGCATCATTTCTGGTCAAAAAGCTCAGGCAAAACAATAAGTTTTACAAAATTATTCGATGATATTGACAAGCTCGAATACTATATCAAACTCAAAACAAACCACAAGAATAAATGGATTTGCATGATAGATTAGATATTCCGGATCAAACCCTGCCACCAATTCCGATGATATTCTGCCAGTGATTCCGGCATACCCTGCCACTTTTTAAGAGGGTTTATTCCGATTCAAACCCTGCCAAAAAGATATAGGTTATGGCCGGCGCTGGCGCCACTTCATTCCGAAGTAAACACTGCCAGTTTTATTTTTAAGTTTCGATTTCTATTTGTATTTCTCTGCTATTCTAAATCCTTATCAGAGAAATTATGGCTGCAACGCAAATAGACATTATGAAAATTAAACAGTTGTTATTACTAAAGAGTAAAAACCTTTCAAATCGCAAAATAGCCAGCGAGGTTGGTATTGATAGAAATACTGTGAATGAGTACGTAAGAAGGCTATTATCAAGTGGCTATAGTTATCATGAACTATCAAACTTTGCAGAGAAGGATCTTCAGGATCTGTTTCCATCCAAAGAGGCCATGGATAATGAACGGTTTGCAAGTCTGCACGATCTGTTCCCAGGCTATGTTAATGAGTTAAAGAAGCCAGGCTGCACCCGACAGCATTTATGGAACCGTTACAAACAAGAACATATTGATTATTACAGTTACTCACAGTTCTGTCAGTTATTCAGTGATTGGTTGGACACAAAAAAAATAAGCGGTAAGCTCATTCATAAAGCCGGAGATAAGCTTTACATTGATTATGCAGGAAAGAAACTGCAAATCGTTGATAAGAATACCGGAGAAATAAAAGATGTAGAAGTGTTTGTAGGCATATTACCAGCTAGCAATTATACTTATGTAGAAGCTAGTTATGACCAAACCCGGGAGTCTCTGGTTAAGTCTGTTCGTAACTGTCTTGGCTATTTTGGAGGCGTTACTCAGGCTATTGTTCCAGATAATTTGAAATCTGCTGTTACAAAAGCGAGTAAATATGAGCCTGTGATAAATAAAACTTTCCGGGACATGGGACAACATTATGGGTGTGTAATTAATCCTACTCGTGCATATTCTCCGCAAGACAAGGCTCTTGTTGAGTCAGCTGTAAAACTAGTATATCAGCGCATTTACTATCATCTATCGAACATGACTTTTTTTAGTTTATCAGATCTGAATAATCAGATCCACATATTACTGGAGAAGTACAATCGCTATAAAATGCAGACTCTCGGAGTAAGTCGGTTAAAGCAATTTATTGAAATTGAGAAGGAGCATTTATCAGCGCTTCCAAACGAGCCTTACATGATTAAAAACTATAACCGGGCAAAAGTTCAGAAGATGGGATACATCTACCTGAGTGAGCAAAAAAACTATTATAGTGTTCCCTTCCGCTATGTTGGGAAGCATGTAGAAGTACAGCATACTATTGACACTGTAGAAATCTTTTATAACAAAGAACGTTTAGCCACTCATGCAAAAAGCTATCGCAGGGGAAATTATACAACCATTGAAGAACACCTTGCCAGCACTCACAGATATTATCTTTCCTGGAGCAGGGAGTTTTTTGTAAAGCAGGCTTCTGCCATTGGAGAAAATGCAGCCACCTATATTGGAAAGTTAATTGATCAGCAAGCCTACCCAGAGATAGGGTATAAACGTGCACAAGGTATCTTATCCTTAAAGAAAAGCTATCCTGGTAAGCGTATAGAGAAAGCATGTCTAAAGGCTTTAGATTATCATACCTGTTCGTTCAAGACCATTGAGACCATCCTGAAAAATAATGCTGATTTAGAACCTGATACTGATCAAGTAGAACATATTATCAAACCTCATGAAAACTTAAGAAGTGCCAGTAATTATAAATAAAACCATTTAACATGAACAACAACACAACAATAGAAAAAATGAAGCAGATGCGCCTACATGGTATGGCTGAAGCTCATTACTCAAGCATGCAATCAGCTAATTATCAGGATTACACCATTGATCAGTATTTGGCAATGCTTATTGACCAGGAATGGGACTTTCGGCAGGACAAGAAAATTGCAAGTCTGAAAGCAAAAGCCAAATTTAAAATACAGGCTTCAATCCGGGATATAGACTATACCCATCCACGGGAGCTTGATAAAAACTTGTTTGAGCGCTTAATAACTCTGAACTTTATAAAACGAAGCGAAAATGTCATTATTACAGGTCCAACAGGCCTGGGGAAGAGTCATTTAGCTCAGGCATTAGGAATGCATGCTTGTGACATGACATACAAAACAATGTACTTTAATACTGCTCGTCTGATGGATGAAATAAAACTAACAAAACTTCAGGGCAACTACTTATCATTCCTGAAGAAAGTGCAAAACTCTCAGTTACTTATC
>JABHSO010000101.1 GCA_018669845.1 Gammaproteobacteria bacterium
GTCAGGCTCAGTCATCTGCTACTATTAACGAGGTCAGTTCTGCCGATGAGTTGTCTCTCGCCGGGCGTTACAGTGCTGCTTATCCTTTATGGGATGGCAGCAACAGAGTCCTGATCAGTAAAAGTACCTGTGAATTGATCATTAATGATGTAAAACGAGCCTGTATCGAACCTTATTTATCCAATGTCGATGCAGAAGAAGCATCTCCGTCTTACAGCATCTGGCTGTATGACATGAATAATGATTCTCAAAAAATTATTGTCAACGCAGAAACAGGTACAGTCATTACCGATATTGTCGCGCTTCAATCCCGACCTACTCCAGTTATTAAAACTGAAAAAACATTAGACCCTGTATGGGTTGAAGACAGCATTGGAGCCATTCATATAAAAAGTGTTTACGATTTTGGTAACAGTAGTTTCGATGGCTGTTTTACATCCGATTTTACATTTAATTGCACCGATGCTGTGGGCATTAATTCGGTCAATGACCTGGGTGATCCCATGCAGGTTACAGCCGATCAGCGCCCTGCCCGTTTTGTTCGCTTTGTAAAGGCTGTTTCACTACCCGATGAAGACGATCCCGATCTTGGAAATATTGCGCCTGATCTGGATCGCGCCGCATTCGGCCCTTTAAGAAACCAGGCGATGCGTGAAATTATCGGTTATGCCCCGGTTGAACCGGATGGTTCTGTAAAGGTTAAAGTACCCGCAAATATTCCTCTGGCCATTAACATACTGGATAAAAATGGAAGACGAATCAGTGCCAGGCATCAAAACTGGTTTCAGGTAAAAGCGGGAGACACAATGGAGTGTACCGGTTGCCATAGTCATTCGACTGCCAATGGAGTTACACCAAATGTACATCACCGCCGGGATGCTGAAGCCCCGTCAATAAATACCGGCATTCCTTCAAGTGGTGTTTTTGCAAATACCCTGATACCGGGAACAAAAGATAGATATTTTGGAGATTTAGGTGAAACTATGGCCGAGGTTCGATTTCGCCTGGCTAATACCTCTATTCCTCCAGCTGAAGAACCTCATGTTACCTCTGATGTAATATTTGAAGATTACTGGACAGACCCAGCTTCACGTATGGTGGATACAGGTTTTAGTTATTTATATGAAAATCTGGAAACCCCCTCTCCTGCCAGTGCCACCTGTTTACCTACGCCACCTGCAAAGTGGGATTTTAAATGTCGAATTCTGATCAATTATGAACAGCACATTCATCCGCTGTGGTCATTATCTCGTGACAATGGCATTGTTGATAATACCTGTACCAGCTGCCATACTAATTTTGATAATGTTTTAATGCTGGAAAAAGTAGCGGATGCTCAGCTGGATTTAACCGACGGTTTTTCAGATCAGGAGCCGGAACAGTTTAAAAGCTATCGTGAATTGTTTAATACCGATCAGGGAGAGGAGCTGGATGCGATGGGAACCTTGATTGATATTCAGATAGAACAAATTGTTCCTATTCTTGATGCTAATGATAACCCGGTACTGGATATCAATGGTGACGAGACATTTAATACAATTTTAATTGATGATCCGACGGCACGCACCTTGACCAGCATGTCAGGTAATAGTGCCAGAGTTAGTTATTTCCTAGAAAAAATGACAGAAACTGAATTAAATGCAGGTAGAACTTTGACAGCGGCTACGGCTCCAGATTATGTCGATCATTCAAGTTTTATGTCTGCTGATGAACTACGGCTGATCAGTGAATGGCTGGATATTGGAGCACAATATTTTAATGATCCTTTTGATCCCGATGTACCAATAAATTGATTCCAGCAAATAACATGCAGGAATTTTAGTTAATAAATAAAAACCAGGATTGACTTTTTGAAAGCTATTCATTTGTTACTGTTTGTTTTTGTGCTGATGTTTACAGCACAAGCAGCAGTAGCACAAACCAGACAGGCAGTACCTTTAACTATAGCCGACCCGTTTATAGAACTGCACACAGGACCGGGAGCAGGTTACCCGATTTTTTATGTGCTAGACCGTGGCAGTAAAGTTTTCGTATTAAAGCGTAAAACCAGCTGGTACAAAATTCATTCAGAGAGTGGAAAAACTGGCTGGGCTAGCAAGTTACAAATGCAGCAGACATTACTGCCTTCCGGACAACAGTTAAAATTTGCTGAAGAAGGACAGGATGATTTTATACAGAGGCAGTGGGAGATAGGTGCTTCTACGGGTGAGCTGGAAAAAGCACAAACTTTATCAATTTATGCAGGCTATGCACTTACTAAAAACATATCATCAGAGTTCACTCTTGGGCACTCAGTCGGCAATGTGTCCAGCAGTAATTTGTATAAGTTAAACCTATTAATGCAGCCTTTCCCTGAATGGAGTTACTCTCCGTTTTTTACTCTGGGACTAGGTTCGATACAGGTAAAACCAAATGCTACCTTAATCGATCCAGCAGATAAAAATAATGCCGTAAGCCAAATTGGCTTTGGTATTAAAACTTATTTATCACGACGTTTTATATTACGTTTTGAACTTAATGAGTATGTAATTTTTTCGGCAAACAATGATAAAGATGAAAATGAGGATATAACTGAATGGAAAATTGGTTTCGCAATCTTTTTCTAAACCTTCTAATACTATTTTGCAGTTTTTTTAATACGCCAGTTTTTTCTGCCGACGATAAAAAAGCAGAGAACAGTGTATTGATTCAACCAGAGGTTGAGCGTCAGATTTTTAAAGAAGCTCAAATTAATGGTGATGATTTTGAAGTACTATTTTTTGCCGGCTTCCTGAGTATTGAAGATTTTGGAGTCAACCCTTTACTGGCCTTCAAACTCAACTATCATGTAAATGAAATGGTTTTTGTTCAAGTCACCCTGGCTCAATCAGAAGGTAGTGAAACCAGCTATGAAGTAATAACAAAAGGGGCTCCGTTATTAACTGACGCTGAGCGTGAGTTACAGTATTACAGTATAAATATTGGCTATAATTTACTACCGGGTGAAGCATTTCTGAGTGATCAGACTACTTTTAACACTACCTTTTATTTAATTGCAGGCATTGGCAATACTGATTTTGCCGGTAGCGACCGTTTTACATTTAACTATGGTGGAGGCTACCGGTTTTTACTTAATGATTCGATATCTATAACAACCGAGTTTAGAAATAACATATTTGATGTTGATGCATTTGGTTTAATTAAAAAAACCAATAATCTTGAATTTTCTGTAGGTGCAGGCTGGTTCTTTTAAGGCTCTCACTCAATCATATTAAAGAGAAAAATTATGCGAAATAAATTTGAACACTTTTTAAAAATCAGCTGTTTACTATTACTGGGTAGTTTTTTTAGTGTTGCTTCAGCTGCAACTGAAATGAACACACCCGCTGCTGATTTCACTTTAAAAAGTCTCAGCGGAAAAAATCTCAAACTCAGTGAGTATGCTGGAAATGTAGTTTTATTAAATTTCTGGGCTTCATGGTGTGCTCCCTGTCGGCTGGAAATGCCTTTGCTAAATGATCTACACAATAAATATGAAAAGCTTGGTTTTGTGATTTTAGGGGTCAATGTAGAAGAGCAAACGGATGAAGCACGTGCCTATATTGCCGATCGACCCGTCGATTTCCCCATTTTGTTTGATGATCAAAATAGCGTCAGCAAACAGTACAATGTTATCGCTATGCCAACGACAGTAATGATTGATCGAAATGGCAACATGCGTTATCTGCATCAGGGTTATATACCCGGCGATGAAAAAAAGTATAAAAAAATGATTAAAAAATTAATTCGTGAATAGGTTTAAATAGTCTCCCATGTCCCATAAAAAATTATTACCGATAGTCTGGTTGAGTTTATTCCTTTTGTTACAGGGCTGCAGCATGACCCCATGGGTTAAACCCTATGAACGGGCACATCTGGCTGATCCCATCATGAACTTCAATCGTGACCCTGTTGCCAATAATTATCTTCATCATGTTTATGACGCAAGGGAAGGAGCTAGAGGCGCAGGTATAGCGACTGGCGGTGGCTGTGGCTGCAACTAATCGAATTCTCTTTACTCTGGGTTTATTATTTATAAAC
This sequence comes from Gammaproteobacteria bacterium, assembly GCA_018669845.1. Taxonomy (GTDB): domain Bacteria; phylum Pseudomonadota; class Gammaproteobacteria; genus JACNJF01. Next base: position 4,060 of record JABHSO010000101.1, read on the forward strand.
TCCGTGACCAATGCAGCAGTTCTTCCAGAAGACCGGGCCGATCTTCTCTATCACAGTTATGATGGAGGAGGGGCTGAAATTTCAGGTCCGTCATTACTGGTCAGAAAGAAATTCAGTGAAAACCTGTCAGCCTCGGTGAATCATTATGTTGATAATGTATCCAGCGCTTCAATTGATGTCATTACTACGGCCAGCCCTTACACCGAAGAGAGAGAAGAAAACTCACTGAGCTTTGATTACCTAAACGAAAAAACGCTGATGAGTCTAGGTTATACACAAAGTGATGAAAGTGATTTTGAAGCATCCACTTTCAGCTTTAATATCAGCCAGGATTTTTTTGGAGACTTGACCACTTTAAGCATGGGTTATGCCCAGGGTGATAATATTGTACGAAATAATACCGACCCAAATTTTGTCAGAGATGTTTTAACCCGAAATTATCGTTTGTCTTTGTCACAGGTAATCACCAGGGATTTACTGATGGCATTTGCAGTTGAGACGATGACGGATGAAGGTTATTTAAACAACCCTTATCGTTCGGTACGTTATAGTGTTAGTGATCCCAATGTACCTCTTGGTTTTCTTTACCAACCCGAAGTGTATCCAAATACCAGAACCAGCCATGCGATTGCACTTCGGGGTCGTTATTATCTACCTCATAGAGCAGCCTTACATGGGGGTTATCGTTTTTTTACCGATACCTGGGGAATCAACGCACATACTTTTGAGCTGGGTTATACACTGCCTTACAAGCAAGATTACATATTTGAATTAACGTATCGATTCTACGATCAGACCAAAGCTGACTTTTATAACGACCTGTTCAATCAGCAGAGTGAATTCATTTTTCTGGCACGCGATAAAGAAATGAGTACATTTACAACTCAGACATTAGGGCTGGGTGTGAGTTATGAATTTAAGAAAAATGGAGCAGGGCTATTAAAAAGAGGAAGCCTTAATTTTAACTATGACTTTATCCTCTTTGATTATCAAGATTTCAGAGATTTAACGGTCAATACCACACCAGGTGAAGAACCTCTGTATAGTTTTAATGCCGGTGTTATACGATTATTTGCTTCGATCTGGTTCTAACGTATTTTACCTAAAATCACAATTGTTTGACAGCTAAACTCAACTCTATCAAACTTCAATGCTCTATACTCAACAATAATAATTCAACAGGTTAACTATCATGAATCCGGAAAAGGTTGTTTTTGGTTTTTTTATTGTTTTAGCATTAACACTTAATTTTGGATTTTTTGTTGGGGAACTGGACAATCCTGACCATCATCATGTTTACGAGCTGTTTGCCGTTGTGGTTGTTAATCTGATGGCAACCGTGCTGAAATTTGGCGATAGAAGTCAGATGGGTGCCGTTTTATTGGCAACCAGCCTGGTGGCCATATTGCAATTAATAGCAGCTGCTCTTGTCTGGACGGCTGCAGAACATATCACCGGCACCGGGTTAACTCCAACGGTAACAGCAAGTATTGTTTCTCTTTCCGGTGGCGCTATGCTGGCTAATGTCATATCCGTAATTCTGTTGATTATCGAAACCGTCATGTTACGTCGATAACCCTATAGCAGGCCGTAACGATGGATAACATCGTCTTTCTCATCTTCAGGCGCATGCGCCGACCGCTGATGACGCTGTTAGTGGTTTACTCAATAGCCATTCTGGTGCTGACACTGATCCCCGGTCAGGATGCGAATGGCAATGTCCATTACATGGATTTCTTCCATGCTACTTACTTTGTCAGCTTCATGGCTACAACCATTGGTTTTGGTGAAATTCCTTTTGAGTTTACCGATGCTCAAAGAATATGGGTTATCTTTTCGATGTATACAGGTGTTATTTCCTGGTTGTACGCCATAGGTACAATATTGACTCTGGTGCAGGATAAAACTTTTCAGCATGCATTATCAGAAAATAAACTGGCAAAAAAAATTCGCAGCATGAGAGAACCGTTTTACCTTGTCTGCGGATATGGGGAAACAGGTTCCGCCCTGGTCAGAGGACTGACTGATGCAGGTCAACACGTTGTTGTCATTGAAATTGATGAAAACAGAAGAAACATGATCAGGATTGATAACCTGCGTGACTTTGTTCCATCACTGCATGGAGATGCACAGAAAACTCTACACTTACAGGAAGCGGGTTTGCAGCATAGCCTGTGCAAGGCTGTTGTGGCAGTCACCAATGTAAATGAGGCCAATCTAAAAATTGCTCTCACTAGCAAATTATTACACCCTCATATCAAAGTTATCTGCCGAGCTGATTCCCATGATGTGGAAAATAATATGGCTTCATTCGGCACTGACCACATTATTGATCCCTACGATACATTTGCAACTTCACTGGCAACAGCTTTCCAGGTTCCCTGCCTGTATCTTTTACAAAGCTGGCTATTTTCAGCGAATGATGAAATTGAACTCGACGAACCAGTTTACCCTCCAAAACAGAAACACTGGGTAATATGCGGATACGGTCGATTCGGAAAAGCATTGTATGAGCGACTAATAAAAGAAGGCATAGAAGTTGTGGTTATAGAAGCCGATCCATCATCTACCGGAGAACCCGTGGAAGGTATTGTGATGGGGCGGGGAACAGAAGCAAATACTTTATCGGAGGCCAATATCGAACAGGCATGTGGTTTGATTGCAGGAACTGATAACGATGCTAACAACCTGTCGATGGTGGTTACCGCACGAGAAATGAATCCAAATTTATTTATTATCGTGCGTCAGAATCATTCTGATAATAGTGCAATTATTGAAGCAGTTAAAGCAGACATGGTGATGCATCCCAGTAAAATCATTGCCGATAAAATTAGAGTTTTACTGAGCACCCCGCTGTTATATCAATTTGTTTCTCTGGCTTATTATCAGGATAACAACTGGGCCTGTGA
>JABHSO010000007.1 GCA_018669845.1 Gammaproteobacteria bacterium
ACAGCATTAGGCTTTTTGATTATGTTAAGGGATCACGCTGGAAGCATACATGCAAATATTAAAGTCTGTAATCCTTCAGAATATGCTAGAAATAAGTTGAAGAAAGCCTTGTTCCATAAGATTTTTGAAATAACGCCATAACTTTTTAATAAGACTGTCCGATTCAACTATCAAAATAAACTTCTGTTCAGTAGTGTAATGCCTCTCTAATGTAGACGGATTATTACCCCATTTAATTAACCGGCCAGGGCGAAGCGTTGCGAGTATATCTTTGTTATCTAGAAACTATTCTGGCTTAAAAATTTTCTTGAGCTTGATAAAATCTAGTGGATCGTTCATCTCGATCTCGGCTGTGTCAAACTACTTCCTCAACTTCGCAATTTATACAGTTTTGAATATCATAAGCTCTACCCCAGATAACACGTAAATCCATGGCTGTTAAATTGCACTAAATTTTGACCCTGTATTTGTATTGAAAGTTGATCCTCTATGTTTAGTTAAGACCAATGCAATATATAGGAACTTTTAAATCAGGCGGGTCGAATTGATCTGCAATTAAAAGTCAGTTATGGATCAAAGCTCGATGCAAATCAACATGTTAATGTCTGCTTTCACAATTTTTTGTTTTTTTGGATCTGGCTACATTATACGAACAATTAGTGGCCACTCTTTCCTGGCACGAATAAGTTACTGGGGTAATCACCCCTTAGAATTTTGTTGATATAAAATCAGTGACGAAACTTCTTTCATCATTATCTATATCGTAGAAAGTTTCCGACCACTTGCGGGGAGTAATGTTGCGGGTGCAAGGGAATTCCAGATCAAATCCTCGAATTTAAAAAACAGCTTAAAAGTCGAAAAAATGCTTGCCAGATAGCGGGTTAAAACCTGCCCAACCACGTTATTAACGTTAAAAGTTGATCTATGTCAGCTTTTCTAAATATCAGAATTAATATTTCACAAACTAACTTAAATTACTCTATATAGATGTACTGGGAGTAATTTTAAAGCTCCCGCCTTATTAATGCAGTCAAATAATCAAAAGCGGAGAATAAGCTCATGCCTAGCTTGAATGATATTCGAATCAAACCTAAATTAATTAGTCTGTTTTTACTGGTTGGTTTACTGCCTATATTAATAGTCGGATGGTATTCACAACAAAAAGCAGAAACGGCTCTGTTTAACGGAAGTTTCAATCAGTTGCAAGCTGTCAGGGATATTAAAAAGAGCCAGATTAATGAGTACATAAATTCACTTGTGAATAGCATCGATTCATTGGAAAAAACGGTTTTAAATGTCATTGAGAGTGGCAATGAAAAAATGGATGCAATTGGTGGATTAAAAAAAGCTCAACTCGAAACTTATTTTGGAGAACGCTTTGGTGACATCAGTGTATTAGCGACTAATAACGAAGTGGTCGAGGCGCTGACTAAATTTTCTGAAGAAATTGAATCCGGTGATGGATTAAATGGCAGTAACTGGAACTTTTTAAATGACCGTTATAATGCCTGGTTCACCCAATATGTAAAAGGTTATGGTTATTACGATCTGTTTTTAATTTCCGCTGAGGGTAACGTGGTTTATACCCAGTCTAAAGAAGCCGACCTGGGGGGAAATGTTAAAACTGGATCATTAAAAAGCAGTGGTCTGGGTAAGTTGTTCAGTAAAGCCATGCAAAAATCATCGATTGTCGACTTTGAACCCTACGCGCCATCCAATGGTGATCAATCAGCATTTATCGGTGCACCGGTTGTTCATAATGGGCACACGATTGGCGTTGTTGCTCTGCAAATGCCAACTGGTCCGATAAATGAAATTGTGCAACGTCGAGATGGAATGAATAAATCAGCCGAGAATTATCTGGTGGGTAAGTTAAACGGTGTGACTGCTTATCGAAGTAATCGCGTGATAAAAAATGGAAAAATAGGTGAGCCCAAAAAAGGCCTATTTATCAATAAAGCTCTGGACGGTGAAAGTGGTTTTGCCATGAAAACAGGATCCAATGGTGACCTGGAAATTGTTCATTATGACAGCTTGTCTATTGAAGGATTGAACTGGGTATTAATAGGCTCGGCATCCGTTGAAGAGATGTTGTCTGGTAATAAAGCCAAAGAAGGAGAAGACTTTTTCTCTGACTACATGAAAATTAATGGGTACTACGATATCTTTCTGATAGAACCTAGTGGTTTTATCTTTTATTCGGTCTCTCGTGAAGCTGATTATAGAACCAATATACGCAGTGGTAAATTCAAAGACTCCGGTTTAGGCGAAGCATTAAGAGCATCTGAAAAATCTTTAGAGCATACCTTTGCTGATTTTGCACCTTATGCGCCTTCAGGCGGGACTCCTGCATCCTTTTTGGTGCAGCCGGTACTTGATGAAGCAGGAAAAATAATCATGTATGTCTCACTGCAATTACCGATGGAAACCATCAACTCGATTATGCAGGAACGCACAGGCATGGGCGAAACCGGTGAAACTTATCTGGTGGGTCAAGACAAACGGATGCGTTCAGATTCATTTCTGGATAAACAGGGACATTCAGTGGCGGCCTCTTTCGCCGGTACGGTTAAAGATAATGGCGTAGACACTGAAGCTGTTGAGTTGGCTCTGACTGGACAGACGGATGCCAGCATTATTACCGATTACAATGGAAACCCTGTGCTTTCTGCTTTTACAACTTTAAATGTAAACGATAATTTCAAATGGGTAGTCATTGCTGAAATTGATGAAGCTGAAGTTGATGAACCGGTTGCAGAGCTGGTGATGAATATTGTTTTACTCAGTGCGGCTGTTGGTGTCGTTATCCTGATTCTGGCTATCTATCTGGCATTGAGTATTTCAAGACCACTGGTTCGAGGTGTCGAATTTGCAAAACAAATAGCAACGGGTGATTTGACCGGTAGTCTGGATATCCAGCAAAAAGATGAAATAGGTATGCTGGCGGGTTCTTTACAGGAAATGTTGCTGCGCCTACGCGATATCGTGACCAGTGTGAAAATGTCGACCAGTAATATTTCACAGGGCTCCTCACAGCTCAGTGAAAGTGTACAGAACCTGTCCAGCGGTGCATCAGAACAGGCCGCCAGCGTAGAAGAAACCTCCAGCGCACTGGAAGAAATGAGCGCCAACGTGAATCAAAATGCCGACAATGCCAAACAGACAGAAAAAATGGCAGAATCAGCGTCTACTCAGGCATCGGAAGGTGGTGAAGCGGTAGAAGAAACGGCTGTTGCGATGAAAGATATCGCCAATAAAATTCGTATTATTGAAGACATCGCGTACGAAACTAAAATTCTCGCACTGAACGCCGCTATAGAAGCCGCCAGAGCCGGAGAGCACGGCAAAGGTTTTGCCGTGGTCGCCGCCGAAGTCAGGAAGCTGGCTGGTAACAGCGAAATAGCTGCTAATGAAATTAGTGACCTGGCGCGCTCCAGCGTATCGATTTCTGAAAAGGCTGGATCTCTGTTAAAAGAAATGGTTCCCACCATTGCCAAAACAGCTGATCTGGTGCAGGAAATTACCGCATCCAGTGAAGAGCAATCCACCGGCATCAATGAAATCAACGGTGCCATGACACAACTCGATACGGTCACCCAAAATAATGCAGCACTGTCTGAAGAGCTGGCATCAACCGCCGAAGAAATGAACTCACAGGCGATGTCTTTAGAGGACATGATGACGTTCTTTACTATCGACGAGTCCAGTTCGAGCAGGGCACCTTCTGGTGGAGGGAATCGTAAACCAGCAGGTCGTAGTCAGAGTAATATTAAAGCGAAGAAAGCGGCACCAAAAGCCAAAGCATCTATGGATGCGGACGATGATATTCCAGAAGACTTCGAACGTTTCTAGGGGGAATAAAAAATGTCTCTAGAAGAAATTATCGATGAACTGTCAGTGACTGAACAGGATCAGCACTTGACCTTTGATCTGTCGTCAGAAGAACTGGCGGTGCCGGTGATGAATATTCGAGAAATTATTCGTTACGGCAAGTTGACGAAAATGCCCATGGTGCCAAATTTTATTGAGGGTGTTATCAACTTACGCGGTAATGTCGTACCGGTGATTAACCTGGCGGCTAAATTTGGACTGGATTCTCAAAAAGCCGATAAACGCACCTGCATTATTATCATGGAAGTCGACATAGCTGATGAACCCGTGGTGATGGGCATAGTGGTTGATAAGGTCTTACAGGTGATAGAAATACCGGATGACAATATCGAACCAGCCCCGACCCTCGGGGCTAATATTCAAACAAACTTCATCAAAGGCATGGCACGAATAGACGATGGGTTTATTATTATTCTGGACATCAGTCAGGTGTTATCCGCAGCAGAAATAGCCATTGTGAGTGACATGCATAAAGGCTCCAGCTCTTAACAATAGGATGAATTCAATGACTGTCATAAGTTTACAAGGTGATTGCACCATCTATGAAATAGCGCAAGTTCAACAGCAGATTGAAGACAACTGGAAACAGGGAACGGATCTCGAGCTGGATGTATCGGCTGTATTGGAAGTGGATGTCACCTTTGTGCAGTTGCTGGCGAGTTGTGAAAAAGCGGCAGAAGAAAACGAACAGGCTCTCAAAGTAACAGGGCCGACGAAAGTGCTTATTGATAAAATTAAAGCTGTTTTTATGCAGGATTATTTTGTCGATGTAACAGCGTTTGAATAATAGGTGAAATTGTGGAAATAGATGAAAACATCCAGATCTTCATATCGGAAGGCGAAGAGCTATTGCAGGACATGGAAGATGCCCTGTTAGAACTTGAAGCATCGGATAACGATGATGAAGTTCTGGGTAAAATATTTCGTGCTGCGCATACCATCAAAGGTTCAGCCGGTTTATTTGGCTTCGACCATATAATCCATTTCACCCATATCGTCGAAAATGTACTGGATGATATGCGTAACTGTCTGATACCCACGTCGTCTGAACTCATCACCGTGTTAATGCGCTCACGAGATTACATGAGTTCTTTACTGGCAGGGGTGAGTGAAGACTTTGAAGGAGATAAAAGCGAAGAAGCTGAATTGAAACAGTTATTAACCGCATTTAAAACGGGTGTCACTGATCCTGCGACCTGCGCACCGGCACAACCCGACACGGCTAAACCGCTGGCACAGGATCAACTGCAACAGTCCGATACTGATAGTACTGAAACAGAGCACTATCATATTTCCTTAAGGCTTGGCGCTGATACCTTTCGACAGGGTTTCGATCCAGCGTCCATGTTTCGTCAGTTAGCGGATTTAGGAGAGGTTAAAGAAGCCGTCTTAATTCCCCAGCGCTTACCCGTTATTGATGACCTGGATCCTGAAAGCTGTTACCTGGGCTGGGAAATTGCCCTTAAAAGTGACGCCAAAAAAGAAGCGATCAGTGAGATTTTTGGTTTTCTTGAAGGTTGTGAACTAACGGTTCTAGCGCCACAGAGTCAATTTGCTGAATACAAACATTTGATTGAACAACTTCCTGAAGAAGAAATGGCCCTGGGACAAATATTATTACAGACAGGCAGTCTAACCAGTGATGAATTGCAGATGGTTTTAAATCAGCAGAAAGAAAATATTGAGGCGGGAGAACTGCCCTCTAAAAATTTAACCGGAGACTTGCTGGTTGAAAATAAAGTGGTACAGGAAGAGATTGTTGTAGAAGCGTTAAATAAACAAATCAAGGTCAGAGAGCAAAAGCAAAAAGCCTTAACCTTTGTCAAAGTAGATTCAGAAAAACTGGATAAATTAATCAACCTGGTCGGAGAACTGGTTATTAATGGTGCCAAACTGGATCAAATATCCGATGGTATCGCGAACGAAGAACTCAACGAAGCAATGGAAGGCATGACACTGGCGCTGGAAGATCTACGTGAGATAGCCCTGGGCCTTCGTATGGTACCCATCGGCATAACGTTTAACCGCTTTCACCGTGTCATTCGTGATATCTCCCAGGAACTGGATAAAAAAATCAAACTGGAAATTTACGGTGCCGACACCGAACTGGATAAAACCGTTATCGAAAAGATTGGCGATCCGTTGATGCACCTGATTCGTAACTCACTGGATCATGGTATCGAAATGCCAGATGAACGGATACGTTTAGGTAAACCAGCAGAAGGAACGGTCACCCTGCAGGCCCAGCATGAAGCAGGATACATCACCATACAGATCATAGACGATGGCAAAGGCCTGGATGCCGACGTATTACTACAAAAAGGAAAGGAAAAAGGCATTGTCAAAGAGAATCAGGAGCTATCCAGACAAGACATCTATAACCTGATATTTGCAGCCGGATTTTCCACCGCCACCGAAGTCAGCAATATATCTGGTCGCGGCGTGGGCATGGATGTCGTCAGACGAAATATAGAATCTTTACGAGGCAATGTCTTTATCGACTCGGAACTAGGCATAGGCACGACCATTACCATACAGCTCCCATTAACGCTGGCTATTATTGACGGGTTTAATGTCAGTATCGATGCCGAATCGTACATTTTTCCACTGGACATGGTGCACGAGTGCCTGACACTGACGCCATCCCAGGTAGAAGAAGCAGGACAGCACGATTATATCACCTTGCGCAATGAAGTATTACCGATCGTCCATCTGCAAGAGTATTTTAATAACGACCCCATTGACGATGCACAGAGGCAGCAAGAAAGCGAATCAAAACGTCGCAATAACATCGTCGTGGTGCAATTTTCCAATAAAAAAATAGGCTTGATTGTTGATGAATTATTAGGCGAAGTGCAGGCCGTCATTAAACCTTTAGGGCAAGTTTTTAAAGGACTATCAGGTTTTGCAGGATTTACCATTCTAGGCAGTGGACTGGTTGCGCTTGTGCTGGACGTTCCCAGTTTAATTAAGCGGGTAGTGGGCGACGAACATCAGCGCTTTGATTCGCTGAAGAAAAAATCCATTCAGTCAAAAGGCAATAGGAATATACATTGAATATCAATCTGAGCTCCGCAACCTCGAAAAATATTCCTGAAAAGTCAGCCTTTGCCGACTATAGCTAATAGTATTCGTCACTAAGTAAACCTCTTTTAAAATGCAGTAAAAGAGTTTGAGGTAAAAAAAGTGAAAATAGTCAGTATTCTACTCATGATGCTCATGCCAATTTTAATGGTGTTTTTTAATCCCAGTACATTTGGCTATAGTGCTACTGTGGTGGTTATATTATTAGGTGGTTATCGCCTGTTTATATCTAGAGAAACGGCTCAAGAAGTTGAAGACAAAATCACTGAAAGTGAAGACTTTCACTCAAAAACAATAGAAAAACAAAAGTCCATACATCTTGTTTTACAATACTCTGCGATTGCTTTGCCAGTCCATATCTCGCAGATGGATCTGGTTGTTAATAGCACAGAAGGTGCTGCACTTTCTTTAGGTGATAATTTTTCATCGCTGCTGGATCAAATTAATTTAAATATTGACCACTCACAAAAATTAAAAGCGAACCTGTTAGATAAAGATACGGGTTTAATCGACAGGCTAAAGGGTAGTGAGCATGTACTGGATTCGCTGGAAAAAAGTTTTGTTGAACATAGTAAAAAATCCGGTGAGTTACATGATCAATTTAAAAAATTTCGTCAACACAGTGAAGTAATCAATGTACTGGCTGATCGTATCCAGGACATTGCATCAACAACCAATTTATTGGCTCTTAATGCTGCCATTGAAGCTGCCCGAGCAGGTGAGCATGGTCGTGGTTTTGCAGTTGTTGCAGATGAGGTACGTAACTTATCCAAACAATCTACAGAAGCCGGAGAGGAAATTCGTGCCAGCCTGAAAAGTTTTGCTGATGTTATGAATAGTTATGAAAATAGTATTACAGAATTTGTGACCGGGGAAGAAACCCTTTTTGATGGAGTAAAGGGTCAAATGAATAGTCTGACGGGAGAAATTGATGAAGATATCGATCTACTTAATAGTAGTTTGATGGGACTGGTAACAGATTCTGAATCTGTCCAGACATCTATTTCAGATGTCATGGTATCTCTGCAGTTTCAGGATACAACTCGCCAAATTCTAGAACATGTACAGGAAGATATGCATACTATTATTTCAAGTATTACTGATCTGGAAATATTGATTGATGTAGCTGATAGTGAAGAATTATTAGCATTAGAAGAAAGCATATCAAATCGTTATACCATGGCGAGTGAAAGAGGTATTTTCGCAAGTGCTACTGGCCAGTCAGTCCAATCGGCTGAAGAAGAGGATTCTGATGATGGAATTACTTTCCTGTAAATATAAGCAAAGAGAAATAAGGTAATGGGTAAAAAAATATTATTTGTTGATGATTCAGCCTCCATGCGTCAGGTTGTTGGTATCGCATTAAAAAATGCAGGCTATGACGTCACAGCCGCTGTCGACGGAAGGGATGCCGTCAGTAAACTGTCGGATCGTTTCGCCGCTATTGTGACCGATTTGAATATGCCGAATATGAATGGGATTGATTTAATTAAAGCGGTAAAACAAAATGCGAATAATAAATTTGCCCCGGTGATTATGTTGACCACCGAATCCTCAGAAGCGATGAAGAAACAAGGCCAGGCTGCCGGCGCAAAGGTATGGATCATTAAACCATTCAAACCTGATCAATTGCTGGGTGTGTTAACTAAATTACTTGGCTAAACAAGGTCGGTAGTTACCATACAATATATCTAAAATAGATGGGCTATCAATAGAAATGAAGATTTTACCTGATTATCAATGAGTTTCAGCCAATCGAAGTGACTTAGCTGGATGCGGCCCCGCCACTATTGCTGCCACCAGAAGGCGCTTTGTCAGTACGTAGAGATTAAACCGCCGATTGAAGCGATAGGCAAAAGCGCCAAGGTAACGCTCCGCGTATTTTTTAAATGGCGGCCAGTGCTGAGAGTAGCAGCTGAGTTTTTCATAGGGTACGGGGTAAAACAAATAATATGAACTATACTGAACTAGGATAGCGCATATAACCTTTAGCGTATAATTAACCATCAATACATAGAGTGCTCCGATGATTTCTCATAAACACCAACGGGTGTTATTGATTTTGGGTGTAACAGTGTTTTCTTTAAATTGCATGTCGCCAACATATGCAAAAGATTCCCTTGTTCTGAATACGACCATTTCTCCTCCCCTTTCCAATATAGAAGGTACTGGCATTACTGATTTGCAACTATATGAGGTCTTTAGAAGAACAGATATTGATCTGAAAATTGAGCATTTACCAGCAGAGCGGGCACTAAAGAATGCCAACGAAGGAATTGACGACGGAACATTCTTAAGAGTTTCTAGGCTAAGCGCTTCTTACCCCAATCTAGTTGAGGTGCCGGAGAGTTTTATGGATTTTGAATTCGTGGCCATTAGTAAAAACCCAAAAATTGATATAAACGGATGGGAGAGCTTAGTCCCCTATAACATAGGACTGATAACTGGATGGAAGATTGTTGAAAATAACACGAGAAATATGAAAGTAACAAAGGTTAGTAACGTTGACCAGCTATTCCAACTGCTTAGGCTCGACCGGGCAGAAATTGTGATTTATGAGAAAATCCGAGCGTTGAGCGCCCTAAAAAACAACCCAGTCGTAGGTGCTAAAATACTAGAGTCCCCGCTCGTTCATAAACCGATGTATCTGTACCTTAATATCAAGCACAAAAAATTGATTCATAAATTAGTTAAAGCAATCCGTTCAAGCAAGAGCGATGGCACTCATGATCGATTACAAGATCAGGCTCTAAAAGCTTATCTAACGCCATAGACATTATCTAATCAAGACAATTTATCATGGGATCTACTGAGACATCAGAAAAGTTCGGATCTGTTTCTAAGCGACTAATTTTATACATAGTCGTCAGTAGCTCGGTGATTACACTCATATTGACATTTTTCCAGTTGAATATTGAGTATCAATCGGATTTATCTGGAATTCACAATCGATTTGAACAAGTTCAAAAAATTTACTTAAAGAGTGTTTCAGAAGTCATGTGGGCCTCTGATTTTGACAAGCTTAAAATTATTCTTGAAGGATTATCCAATTTTGCTGACATAACATATGTCGAAGTCAGAGAAGACGGAAAGGTAGTGGTTGCAATTGGCGAAAGTAAAGCTCTCGACACAATAACTCAATTAATTCCAATAACACATGATTACCGTGGTGAGACTATTCAGATAGGCACTTTGCGAGTGGAGGCCGATTTGGGTGCAGCCTATAAGCGTATTCTGAATAAAGTGATTGTTATTCTGGGCAGTAATGCAATTAAAACAGCGATAGTCGTTTTGCTCATGATTTTAATATTTAGAAATCTGGTAACCAAACCTTTGGCACAGATTACTGATTATATCCGTTCTATTAAAATCGAAGGACCCTTTGCTCCACTCTCGTTGTCGCGTGATAAACTCAGCACAGATAGTCGAGATGAAATTGATATTGTTGTTGACTCGATCAACGAGTCCTCTCTTCAAGTCGTTAAATTTATTGAAGAAATTAGAGAACAGGGAAATGTTCTTAAACTCAGTGAAAGGCGTTTCAAACAGCTATTCGATAACTCTGAAGTATCAATATGGAACGAAGATTTTTCTGAGGTTCTGAAAACATTGGATAATCTTCAAGATTCCGGGCTAGAAGACCTTCGTTTATATCTGGATGACAATGAACAGGTAGCCTGGGATATGGCCGCAATGATCAAAGTAACGGGAGTCAATCAGGCCACTTTGAAACTCTTCGGCGCCAATTCTGAAAAGGATTTTATTTATCAGGTCGATAAAACCTTTAGCTCTGATGCTATTGATCTCTTTAAGGATCAGTTATGCGCAATCTGGGATCAGCAGTCTATTTTTCGTTCCGAGGCAAGATATAAAACCTTCGATGGAAGTGACATAACCTGTCTTATTTCCTTACCAATACCAAAATCGAGAGATAGCGCTCGTAATGTACCTGTAAGCATTATTGATATAACTGAACGCAAACAGTTAGAGCTCGCTATGCAACAAAGTCAGGACAAATACCTCGATTTGTTTGAGCATGCTCCTGACATGTATATCAATGTGAATCCTAAATCTACCAATGTCATTCAATGTAACCAAACGTTAATAAATATTCTTGGATTTAGAAAAGAAGAAATAATTGGTCAGACCATTTTTAATTTATATACCGAGGAAAGTGCCAAATATGTTAAAAACAATATAATTCCTATGTTTATGGATAAGGGCATAGTGAGTAATGAACAATTACAAATTAAGAAAAAAAATGGTGACATTATTGACGTGTCTTTAAATATGACAGCCTCACGAGATGAACAAGGGAATATTTTAAACAGTCGAGCTATCTGGCGCGACATCACCTCTTTGATTGACACACAAAAAGAACTAAAAGATAAAAGTGAAAAGCTAGAAATTGCAATTGCTGGTACTAATGATGGATTGTGGCTATGGGATCTTGAAAACAATCATGAATGGCATGCACCACAGTGGAAGATATTGTTGGGATATGATGACAATGACGAAATTCCTGAGAACTATTTCTCTTGGGAGTCAAGAGTTCATCCTGATGATAAAGATAAAGTACTGAATATCCTCAAGCAACATCTTGAACATAATGTAGCTTACGATTGTGAACAACGGCTTAGGACAAAATCAAATGAATACAAATGGTTCAGAGATAGAGGCACAGCAATCAGAGATGAATCTGGAAAGCCCATTCGAATGGGCGGTTCCATTCAGGATATTAGCAAACTAAAAAAAGCTGAAGAAAGGCATGATAATCTTAACAAAGAACTTGAAATACTTTCCATGCAGGATGGGTTAACTGGTATTGCTAACAGGAGGATGTTTGATCAACGCCTTAAGCACGAATGGGCACGTTCTCTTCGCAAAAAACAACCACTTTCATTAATTCTTGTCGACATCGATTTATTCAAGACTTACAACGATATTTACGGTCATGTAGCAGGTGATGAATGCCTGAAAAATATTGCCCAAACCCTATCCAATGTAATTAAGAGACCCTCAGATTTGGTTGCTCGTTATGGCGGAGAAGAATTTGTTCTTTTGCTTCCTGAAACTGATGCGATTCATGCAAATTACTTAGCCGAAGAATGCAGTAAAAAAATATTAGAACAACAAATCCCTCATAAAAAATTGAATGTTAATTCGTACGTAACTATCAGTCTTGGTGTTTGCACAACGATTCCTGATTCTGATAAACAGGCACTATCACTTGTAGAGTCAGCTGATAAAGCATTATATCAGGCCAAGAATAATGGACGAAATCAAGTTATCTCAATAGAGTTTTCTAATCATTAGTAAATGCATACAATTGCTGAGAAAAAAACCAAAGGGGATATATTAATGAAATGTAACGTTGACTACATTGATGAAGGGTTTATTGCCTCTTTTTATGGCTCAATTAGCATGGATGACATACATGATGTGAATGGTAAGCTTCATGGGCATGTGGAATTTGATGATCATCATTATCAAATATTTGATTTTCTTAATGCTGATTTATCTAATATTGTATTATCCGAACCAGAGGAGGCTGCTTCAATGGATTATTTTGCCTCGCGTTCATCAAGGAGTAACGTAAAAGTAGCACTCATTGCTTGTGGCAGTCATGCTATCGAATTATGCAGTTCATATATTGATGAAAGTAAATCAATGGGTAGCCCATGGTTATTCGGAATATTTAACTCTCTTACTGATGCAAAATCATGGGTAAAATCCTAACACATATGGGTCAACCTGACTCACTTAAGCGGTGTGCCTATCAAGCCTTGCCCTAGACGTTAAAAAGGCAGTTATGGATCGCTAGCTTAGTTAAGAGATTGCAGATTTGATTGACTACATATCTAGATACCGGTCATTAATATTTAGGAGTTGTAAGGCAAGTACGTGCCATTTATAGTCTGACCTCCAAGCTTAGGCAGTCAAACTTGGACTCCATTACGAATGGTGGACGAATTTTTAAGGCATTACTGTCTCGCGTCAATTACTTTGTCCGGTTTGACGACAATTAGGATGGCCGGTTGAGTAGCTTTAAAAATCAGTTGTTACCTTGATGTTTTTTCCTGTAACTGTCGCCATCAATTTCTACTATAGTGGCATGATGGATAAT
>JABHSO010000006.1 GCA_018669845.1 Gammaproteobacteria bacterium
AAAGATGATTACACGACCCTTGGGGTTAGATTATCAGATACTTCTTCATCGGAGATTATTTCTCTTCGGGCACGTTCACGTTTGGCAGGTTCTAAAGGTTTTCGTTATGATCCTCGGTTACGCCTGGATTATCGAAAAAGTAAAACCTCTGAAGTCGATCAATATATTTTAAAACCCAGCTTGAAAGTGACTTATAAACCCAATAAGAAAGTCAGCTTTGAAGGTAGTTTGGGTATTGAATATTCAAATTTTGATTTGCCTGAGTTAAATGATCAAACTCAGTATGATGTATTTTTGGGATATGTTTACAGGTTTTAAATGAGCTTTTGTAACTACTCGGCGGTTCCTTAACCACAACTGGTTTCATTTTCCTGTAGTAAATTCATTTCAACACTATCTTCGCTATTCCATGCAATGGTGACAGTGATTGGTCGACAGCAAACCTCACAGTCTTCAATATATTGCTGATGACTTAGCGAAGGGTCTATAAGAATGGAAATTTTCTCATTGCAATAAGGGCAATATCCGAAAGCTTCGTGTAGTTCAACAGGGTTCATAATAAGTTATACAAAATAATTCCATTATTGATATTAAACTTTTACACTACGGTATTAAATAACACGCGTACAGCCTTTAATAGCCATTTAATATTATGTCAAATAATCAAACTGATCAGCATATGGATGAACTTGTGAACCACAAAGTTCGCAAGCGAGTGGCTAAAAAAGTGATGAAGGATATTCATCAACAGGTAGATGAGATTGAGCAACAAGTTCAAACTGAAAAAAAAGCATCAAAAGTCTTACTACCATTTTTACTATTGGTGACAGTTATTATTTTTATGATTTCTTTCTGGCCAGATGCTATGCGAATGGTGAGCGGGTTATTTAGTTAAGGAACTTCTGATCAATTGATGATTTTTTTATACTGGCTAGAAATGCCCCGATTCGTTCCGAAGATCGAAGCAATAGAACGACTATTACTGCTCACTTCGAAACAAATCGGAATATTTCTATCTCAGCCTAAAATCAACCATAGTTAATCAGAGGCTCCTTAATAATGCCGTTTGATCTGCTGATAGTATTTTTCAGTACTTCTCTATTGCTTGGACTGGTCCCCGGTCCTGATAATTTCTTTGTATTGACGCAATCGCTGGTGTTTGGGAGCCGGGCAGGTATGCTGGTTACCCTTGGTTTATGTACCGGTCTGATCTTTCATACTTCTCTGGTAGCATTGGGGCTAGCAGCATTGATTGCCACCTCTGAACAGTTGTTGATATTGATTAAAGTTGTTGGTATTTGCTACCTGTTATACCTGGCTTTTTTAAGCTGGAAAGACAGTGGTCGCCAAAACCAGGCTAAACCTCAGAGAAAACTTAGCTCTGCTCAGTTATATAGCCGGGGTATTCTTATGAATGTGTCGAACCCAAAAGTAGTACTATTTTTTCTGGCTTTTCTGCCTCAATTTATCAATGTGTCTTATGGTTCCGTCACAACTCAGGTCATGCTGTTGGGCGTGATATTCATCGTTGCGACTGTTCTGGTTTTTGGTGGTATCGCGTTATTAGCAGGGCGTTACAGTAAACAGCTCAATCAGTCAGTTCAACGGCGAGTATTATTAAATCGATTCGTGAGTATTGTGTTTGTTTTTCTTGCGGCCAACTTGCTGTTGAATATTTTGTAATATTGAACCTAGAAAACGCAGTTGAATCATGAAAGTCTACGCAACATCTTGATGCACCTGATAAAATCAAAAACACGCTCTTCACCAATCGGTGATTTCGGTATTTTTGATTTCACCATGCACATCAATCTGTTACGCATCTTTTTCACGCTCAACTGCGTTTTCTAGGTTGAAAAACTAACGTAATGTTTTAGGCAGTTGAAAAGTAACATCTTCGCTGAAACCGAGAGAAGTAACCTGGTCCGCACCATGTGTTTGCAGGTAATCTATAACCTGTTGCACTAATAATTCAGGAGCAGAAGCTCCAGCTGTGACTCCGACACATTTTTTTTCATTTAGCCAGGTCTGTTGAATGTCCCCAGCGCTGTCTATTAGATAGCCCTCAATTTTATGGTTAGTTGCAATTTCTTTTAAACGGTTTGAGTTTGAGCTATTTTTAGAACCAACGACCAGAATTAGATCGCAGGATTCAACAAGGCTCTTAACGGCATCCTGTCGGTTTTGGGTTGCATAACAGATATCATCTTTACGCGGTCCCTGAATGGCTGGAAACTTCGAGCGTAATGCATTTATAACTTTTGAAGTATCATCCATTGACAATGTTGTCTGAGTAACGAAGCATAATTTTTCTGTATTTTTTACTTCTAGTTTAGTGACATCTTCTACTGACTCCACTAGATACATTCGTCCATTATTTCCGCTGGTATATTGCCCCATAGTGCCTTCCACTTCAGGGTGACCTTTATGGCCGATTAAAATTGTTTCTATGCTGTCTTTGCTGTTTCGGGCTACTTCAAGATGTACTTTAGTGACCAGCGGGCAAGTTGCGTCAAAAACTTTCAGCTCTCGGCGTTTGGCTTCATCCTGTACCATTTTGGAGACACCGTGTGCACTGAATATGACGTACTGGTCATCAGGAACCTGATCTAACTCTTCGACAAAAATAGCACCTTTACTTTTTAGGTTTTCAACAACGTAACGGTTATGTACAACTTCATGACGCACATAAATTGGCGCACCAAATAATTGCAGAGCACGTTCTACGATATCGATTGCACGGTCAACACCGGCACAAAACCCCCTGGGGTTGGCGAGTAATACTTTCATCAGTTAAGTAACTGTGGGGCTTCGTCGGCTTCTTCGATGGCTATTATCTTTACCGAATATCGAATAGTTTGTCCAGCAAGAGGGTGGTTGAAGTCGACCTGTACTGAGGCCTCGTCAAATTCAAGGATGGTACCAGGCACCGTTTCACCAGAAGGTGTACTGAATTCAATAATCAGGCCGGGTGTCAGTTCCTGCTCTGGGTCAAACTCTTTACGAGGCATAGTGTGAACCATGTCATCAACTGGAAATCCAAAGGCCAGGTCGGGACCGATGTCCAGTGTTTGTTCGTCACCTTCTTCAAGGTCTATCAGAGATAGCTCCAGCCCTTCGGCCAGTTCACCGGTGCCCAGATGGTAAGTCAGTGGTTCTTCATCAAAGGTATCTTCAAGTACACTGCCATCAGTCAAGCCAAGTTTATGGTGCAGGGTGACAATGCTGTTAAGTGAAATTTTCAAGCTTTTTCCTTTTCTTCGTAGGGTTTTTTCATGCCACTCAAAATCAGAATAACTGCACCCACAGAGATAGCCGAGTCGGCAATATTAAATGCAGGCCATGGATAAGTGCCAAGCCATACCTGGATAAAATCAATTACATATCCCAGTATCACGCGATCAATAATATTACCAATCGCACCTCCAAGAATAAGTGCCAGAGCAATGGCTGCCAGCTTTTCATCATCTTTGAGTTTTTTGATCCACAAAAATAGTGCCACACTGATGATGGTAGCCAGTATCATAAGAAACCAACGTTGCCATCCACCGGCATCTGCCAGAAAGCTGAAGGCAGCACCTTTGTTGTAGGATAGAAACCAGTCAAAGTAGGGAAGAACTTCTACTTTTTGATGATAAACCAGCTGAGTATTTGCGATCCACTTGGTGGCCTGATCGGCAATGATAACGATCAGGCTGATCCATAAATACTTAAGCATACTGTCGATCTTCTCCATTGCCGCTTACGTTATCTACACAGCGGCCACACAGTTCAGGGTGTTCTTCATTTTGACCCACGTCTTCACGATGATGCCAGCAGCGTACACATTTTTCCTGCTTGCTTACGTTTGCTTCAATTACAAACTGACTATTTAAATCGACATTCGGATCATCCTTAAGGGTTTTAATTTCGCATCCATCGGGTGCATCCTTGAGTTTGGCCAAAGTAGCTTCTGATGTAATAAGCACAAAGCGTAATTCTTCGCTGATCACTTCCAGTGCATTCAATAGATCATCTTCACAGTAAATGACTATGTCAGCATCCAGGCTGGAACCGATATTTCCATCCTGACGTAAAACTTCGAGTGCACCAGAGGTTTGCTGTCGAATCGATAAAAGAGTGTTCCACAGGTTGGCATTGATGCGAACATTATGGTAATCAAAAAGGTGTTCATACCATGTCTCCGTGAATACGCCCATATCCTCATGTTTGCCAGGCAGGTTTTCCCACACTTCGTCAGCGGTAAAGCTGAGGATTGGAGCAATCCATCGTGTCATTGCCTCTACCACATGATAGATTGCTGTTTGACAGGAGCGGCGAGCCAGAGAATCTTCCTGCGTGGTGTACTGACGATCTTTGATGATATCGAGATAAAAACCGCCTAAGGTTTCGGAACAAAAGTTATGGATTTTCTGTACCGCAACATGATATTGATAGGTTAGATAAAGCTCTTTCAACTCATCCTGAAGTTTTAATGCTTCAGCCACAATCCAGTGATCCAGAGCCAGCATTTTATCCTTGTCGACCATGTTTTCATCGGGGTTAAAACCATTCGTGTTAGCCAGCAGGAAGCGTAATGTATTACGGATGCGTCGATATGAATCTGCCGTGCGCTTAAGGATTTCATCTGAAATGCTGAGTTCACCGGAGTAGTCGGTAGCAGCTACCCAGAGGCGTAAAATATCTGCCCCAAGGCTGTTATTAACTTTTTGAGGTGCGACAACGTTGCCGATTGATTTGGACATTTTCATGCCTTTGGCATCAACCACAAATCCGTGGGTTAATACCTGTTTGTAAGGTGCAACACCATTCATCGCGCAAGAGGCCAGGATGGAACTGTGGAACCAGCCGCGATGTTGGTCTGAACCTTCCAGATACAGATCGGCTGGAAACTGTAAGCGATCATCATTTTTCAACACGCTGTAGTGAGTGGTGCCAGAGTCGAACCAGACATCCAGAGTGTCGGTGATCTTGGTGTAGTTTTCAGCATCATTACCGAGCAGTTCACTGGCATCAAGATAAAACCAGGCATCGATGCCTGTTTTTTCCATACGTAAAGCGACTTGTTCAATTAAATCATTGGTATCCGGGTGCAATTCCTGAGTCTGTTTATGCACAAAAATAGGGATAGGTACGCCCCAGTAACGTTGTCTTGAGATACACCAGTCAGGTCGGTTGGTAATCATACCGGTGATGCGAGCCTGGCCCCAGTCGGGAATCCATTCTACATTTTTGATTTCATCCAGTACCTTTTTACGTAACCCCTGTTGTTCCATGCTAATAAACCACTGTGGAGTTGCGCGGAAGATAATAGGTGTTTTATGACGCCAGCAATGTGGGTAGCTGTGGCGTAATTTCTCAACATGTTGCAGAGCATTATGTTCCCGTAATACTTCGACGACATGTTCATTGGCATTGAATACATGTTCTCCAGCAAATAGCTCAGTATCCGGTATGAAGCAGCCATCATCACCCACCGGGTTATAAGCTTCCAGTCCATATTTCTTACCGATAATATAATCGTCCTGGCCGTGGCCCGGGGCGGTATGAACTAATCCGGTACCCGCTTCCAGAGTAACGTGGTCAGCAACAATAAGCAGGGATTCCTGGTTGTAAAAAGGGTGTTTAAGTGATTGACGATCTAGGTCAGATCCTGTGCCATAGGCAACAACATGATAATCGGTAAGACCGTATCGAGCCATGGAATCTTTTAGCATGTCTTCGGCAACGACCAGGCGTTCTTTTCCTTCGTCAGTGGTTACTTCAACAATAACGTATTCGTATTTTGGGTTGACGGCAACTGCCAGATTGGCTGGTAGTGTCCATGGCGTGGTTGTCCAGATAACGACTGATAGTGGACCTTCGCCATGATGCTCTGGAACGTTGTGAAAACAGTTGATAAAAGATTTTTCATCGACC
The DNA here is from genome assembly GCA_018669845.1 of Gammaproteobacteria bacterium. Taxonomy (GTDB): domain Bacteria; phylum Pseudomonadota; class Gammaproteobacteria; genus JACNJF01. The sequence continues at coordinate 5,920 of JABHSO010000006.1, forward strand.
ACTGCAAACTTAACATCGATAGCGAGTGATGTTTTATCTTTATAATCGACCTCTGCTTCTGCCAGTGCGGAACCACAATCGGTACACCAGTGCACGGGTTTGTCACCCTTTAGCAGATGACCACTGTCGATGATTTTTCCTAATGCACGAACAATATTGGCTTCGGTATCAAAATTCATCGTCAGGTAGGGTTTGTCCCAGTCACCGAGAATACCCAGGCGGATGAAATCTGTTTTCTGGTTTTCGATCTGTACTTTTGCAAAATCACGGCATGCTTGTCTAAATTCATCGACTTCTACAGCGATACCGGCTTTACCGATATCTTTTTCAACAGCATGTTCGATGGGCAGTCCATGACAATCCCAGCCAGGCACATAAGGTGCATCAAAACCTTCCAGAGTTCGCGCTTTAATGATGATGTCTTTCAGTATTTTATTAACAGCATGGCCGATGTGGATGTTGCCATTGGCGTAAGGAGGACCATCGTGCAATATGAAAACAGGTTTGCCTTTGCGTGACTCTCTAATTCGTTGATACAGGTTTTCATCTTGCCAGTGTTGCAGGCGTGCTGGTTCTTTTTTGGCCAGGTTTCCACGCATGGGAAATCCTGTATCTGGCAAGTTTAATGTTGGTTTGTAGTCAGTAGTCACGTTGTTTCCAGTATTTCGTTGTGTTCAAAATAAGTATGAGCTTCGTCGATATCCTGGTTTATTTTATCAACCAGAGTATCTAACGAATCAAATTTTTCTTCATTACGGATTTTATGCAGAATTTCCACATCCACGCAATAGCCGTAAACCTGTTCAGAGAAGTTTAAAATATACACTTCAAGAATGGTGCCGACCCCGTTCACCGTGGGTCGTGTGCCGATGCTTGCAACACCACGCAGAGTGCGATTATCTATGCCTTTGACCAATACCGCAAATATTCCATTAACAGCAATGGGGCGTTTGCCCATTTTCAGGTTAATGGTGGGGAACCCCAGCTCTCTGCCTAGCTTTTTACCGTGTGCCACTCTGCCGGATAAAGTATAGGGATGTCCTAATAGCTGTCTTGCCTGGAGCATGTCATTATTGGCCAAACACTGGCGTATGCGTGTGCTGCTTACTCTTTGGTCATCGATTAGTAAGGTATGTGAATTTTCAACTTCAAAACCCAGTTTTTGTCCGGAATGCTGTAAAAATTTAAAATCTCCGCAACGTTCTTTTCCAAAGCGGAAGTCATCGCCAATCACGAGATGTTTGAGATTTAAGCGGTCTATCAGAATCTTTTCTACAAACTGTGCAGCCGTAAGCTGTGCCAGTTCTTTATTGAATTGCAGGCACACCATGATATCTATACCCATGTCTGATATATGATTAATTTTGTCACGGAATCGGGCTAATCTGCGGGGCGCTTTTTCAGGGGCAAAATATTCAACCGGTTGTGGTTCGAAGACGATAACTACAGAGGGCAGGTTTTTAATTTCAGCCACAGCCTTTAACTGATTTATGACATGTTGATGCCCCAGATGCAATCCATCAAAGTTACCAATGGTCGCGACGCAGCCAGGCAATGGCTGGTTTAAGTTATGTAATCCACGAATGAGTTTCATTTATTCTGGGAAAGATATTTTTCAGAGCTTAGGGGCATGAGAATTAATGAGCAAGGTGTTTAGGACGTATGCCCATTATCCAAAGCAACAGAGTATAAAACAAGATGGCAGGAATAATTACTGCAAATAAATCCAGCAATCGTGCAACCCAGTCCAG
>JABHSO010000030.1 GCA_018669845.1 Gammaproteobacteria bacterium
CCGACTGCCGACTGCCGACTGCCGACTGCCGACTGCCGACTGCCGACTGCCGACTGCCGACTGCCGACTGCCGACTGCCGACTGCCGACTGCTGACTTGTCTATGCCTTACGTATTTCTCGCCCGAACTCATGTACAGCATCGACCAGAACTTTAAGGTTGTCCGGGTTAACTGTTTGGTGAATACCGTGACCCAGGTTAAAAACGTGGCCAGTATGGTTACCGAATTTTTCAATTAATTGTTTGGCATGCTGACGGATAGTTTCTGGTGCAGCATATAGAACGTTGGGGTCGAGATTGCCCTGTAAAGCAACTTTATCGCCTACACGTTTTCTGGCTTCATCAATCGATAGTGTCCAGTCAAGACCAACACCATTACAGCCTGTATCGGCAATAAGTTCTATCCATTGTCCGCCACCTTTAGTGAATAATGTAACCGGGATAGTTTGCCCGTCGTATTCTCTGTGCAACTGATCAACAATCTGTTGCATGTAGCGTAGAGAAAATTCCTGGTAAGCCTCGGGGGAAAGTACTCCACCCCAGGTATCAAAAATCATGACTGATTGAGCACCAGCTTCAATTTGAGCATTTAGATATGAGACTACCGATTTTGCAATAACATCGAGTATCTGGTGAAGCGCTTTCGGGTTTTCATACATGAGTCCTTTGGAGTGATGGTAATCTTTAGAGCTTCCACCTTCTATCATGTATGTAGCCAGAGTCCATGGGCTCCCGCTAAAACCAATTAAAGGAACCTGTCCTCCAAGTTCCTGACGAATTAAGGTTACTGCATCGGTTACATAACGAAGTTTTTCGCTAGGGTCAGGGACAAACAGTTTGTTGATGTCAGCCTGTGATCTGATAGGGTGCTTAAATTTAGGGCCTTCGCCTTCGCTAAAATAAAGTCCCAGATCCATGGCATCGGGTATGGTCAGGATATCTGAAAATAATATGGCTGCATCCAGATCAAAACGGCGTAAAGGCTGTAAAGTGACTTCACAGGCCAGTTCTGGGTTCATGCATAAATCCAGGAAGCTTCCTGCCTGTTTTCGAGTTTCCTTGTATTCTGGCAGGTATCGACCGGCCTGGCGCATTATCCAGACGGGAGTTGTGTCTGTTTCCTGTTTTAGAAGAGCTTTTAGGTAACGGTCGTTTTTAAGTGCTGGAAATTGCATGGGATATGAGAATCTCTTGTTATATTTTGGTCGTTTGATTGAGTGTCAAAAAAACGAATGCATTTGCTACCGACCTGTCGTTATTAATAGCAGTTAGTTTGCACCCAGGCTGCTTTTAATGAGTTGGCTGACTTTACCCATGTCGGCACGTCCTTGTAACTGGGGTCTTAGAATGCCCATTACCTGACCCATTTGCTTCATTTCAGTGGCACCGGTAGATTCTATTGCTGCTGAAATTAATTTTCCAATCTCTTCATCAGAAAGAGCCTCGGGCAGGTATTCTTTGATAATTGCCAGTTCAGCCTGCTCTATTTCGGTGAGGTCAGTGCGATTGGCACTTTCAAACTGTGAAATGGATTCACGGCGTTGTTTAGCCATTTTATCCAGTACAGCATTTACTCTGACATCATCTAATTCAATGCGCTCATCAACTTCTATCTGTTTGATAGCAGCTAGAATAGTTCGAATAACTAACAGACGAGCTTTTTCACCACTTTTCATGGTGCGTTTCATCTCGGCTACAAGCTGTTCCTTAAGAGCGCATGCTGGCATGGAAATTTCCTAGTAGTAACGCTTTCTGTTACCAATCTCTTTAGAGAGGCGTTTGAAGTTACGTTTTACAGCTGCTGCTGCTTTACGTTTACGTACAGCGGTAGGTTTTTCATAATTCTGTCTGCGACGAGTTTCAGTTAAAGTTCCTGCTTTTTCACAGGCACGCTTGAAACGACGTAACGCATAATCGAAAGGTTCGTTGTCCTTTACTTTTACTGTTGGCATATTAAAAATGTCCGAGTTTGTTAAGCAATAAAAAATCTAATTGAAAACAGGTAATCTGATCACCTGCTTTTCGAGCCGGACAATTATAAGGAGACATTTTGAAATATCAATTAATATACGGCGAAATATGCATAAAACTGCTGGTATTTGCTTAGCTAATCCTGATGAGATGCTATTTCACTGTCGAAAGTGCCATTGGTTGAGGTTACACTGCATATTTTTTCTACAACTCGGCTTAGAGAAAAGTAGTCAGAGTGGCGTCAGAAAGTCTTTGGAAATAGTATGAAAGTATTAGGGTTAGAAAGTTCCTGTGATGAAACCGGAATTGCTATTCTGGATGTTGAAAGCGGGGAGATGCATCAACGATTATATAGTCAGATTGAATGTCACCGGGAGTATGGTGGCGTGGTTCCGGAACTGGCTTCACGTGATCACGTGGCCAAGGCTGCACCGATGATCATGGATGTTCTGGAGGAAGTGGGTGGCGTTAATGAGCTGGATGGCATTGTTTATACCCGAGGCCCCGGTTTGATGGGTGCGTTGATGGTGGGGGCCTGTATCGCCAGGTCATTAGCCTGGGCGCTTGATAAGCCTGTACTCGGCGTGCATCACATGGAAGGGCATTTGCTGGCCCCCATGTTATCGGATGAAAAACCTGAGTTTCCTTTCATTGCTTTACTGGTTTCCGGTGGGCATACCATGCTGGTGGATGTGCAGGCACTGGGGCAGTACAAAATTTTGGGTGAATCTCTTGACGATGCAGTGGGTGAAGCCTTTGATAAAACGGCTAAATTACTGGGCTTACCTTATCCTGGCGGGCCTGAGCTGGCGTCACTTGCTACAACTGTTTCCAGCACTGACTTGAGATTCCCCAGGCCTATGGTTGATAGGCCTGGACTGGATTTTAGTTTTAGCGGTTTGAAAACCTTTGCACTCAATACCATTCATAAATATTCTCCATTATCTGATCAAAATCGTGCTGAAATTGCATTAGCATTTGAGCAGGCTGTTGTGGATACATTGCAGATAAAATGTAAGCGAGCGCTAAAACAAACAGGATATTCCCGTCTGGTGGTAGCCGGTGGTGTGGGGGCAAATCAAAGTCTGCGCAAGCAATTAAAGTTAATGACTGAGAAAGTCGGGGCGAGAGTTTATTTTCCTGCGCTGGAATATTGTACTGATAACGGAGCAATGATTGCCTATGCCGGAGGACTTAGAATGGCTGCCGGTTTGCATGATGTTGATGTGACTGATGTTTTGCCCAGGTGGTCTCTTGAAGATTTACCCGGTTTAGTTTAATCCGTAGGGTGCCACCAGGCGCACCAAAAAGGCAGTTAAATTATTAAAAAATAGTGCGATCGGTACAGTCTACGCTTCTTCGCCTTTTATAATGCGACGAATATTTTCTTTATGACGATAGGTCATTACGAAGGTGACGATTAACAGTAAAACACTGATGTTCATATCATTTTGTAATGCATAATAAATAAAGGGTAAGCAGGTAAATGCAATAAGAGCTGCCAGAGAAGATAATTTGAATACTTTGGCAATGATGAGCCAGATGGTAACCACGATTAAACCTGATACCCAGTTAAAAGCGAGTATAAAACCAATGGCCGTTGCAACACCCTTTCCGCCTTTAAACTGATAGTAAAGGGGGTAGCAATGCCCTAAAAAGGCTGCTAAACCGGTCAAAGCGATGAATAAAGTTTGCTGAAGAAAAAAACTGGCAATTAACACGGGTATAAATCCTTTGAGCATGTCACCAAAGAGTGTTAATGCAGCAGCTTTTTTACCAGCAATCCTCATTACGTTGGTGGCACCGGGGTTGTTTGAGCCTTCGCTGCGAGGGTCGGCAAAGCCCATGATTTTGCTTAAGGTGATTGCTGAGGAAAATGAGCCCAGTAAGTAAGCAGCGAGAATGAAGCCAGCATTTAAAAAAGTCAGGTTTTCCAAGTGATTAAGGTTTACTTGATTGAAATTGGCTGCACTTTATCAGGTAAAATAGCATTTTAGCAATTAGATAAATGAATAAAGATATTAAGACTTATCAACAGGGTGAAGGTCACCCGCTCACATTAATTCATGGCTGGGGTATGAATTCAGCTGTGTTCGAGCCTCTTGCTCAAAAAATTGCTAATGATTTTAGGATAACCCGTGTCGATTTGCCGGGTCATGGTCGTTCAGGCTGGTCGGGTCAGGCTAGTTTTGATGAACAGGTGGATGCACTAGCGGCAGTAGTTCCTGACTCTACGCTTGTTGGCTGGTCGTTGGGTGGTTTGTATGCGTTGCGACTGGTTAATCGATATCCTGAAAAATTTAATAAACTGATACTGGTTTCCTGTAATCCCTGTTTTGTGCAGAGGCCTGACTGGCAGACAGCTGTGGATGCTTCTGTATTTGCGGAGTTTTCAGCATCATTGATCGAAAACTGGCGGTTAACCATTCGTCGGTTTCTCGGGCTGCAAATGTATGGAGTAGATCAGGCAAGAACCCTGATTCGACAAATTTCTGAATTACTGATTAAAGGAGGTGTGCCAGACCCTGAAGCCATGCAATTTGGACTGGATTTATTACTTCAGCTGGATGCCCGGAATGAGTTACAGGAGATTAAAGTTCCAGTTATGGAAATACTTGGTCAGAGAGACACCCTTGTGCCCGCTGAATTGGCTGATCAATTACCACTGATAAATCCCGAAATTCGTGTAGAATGCCTTGCGCGCTCGGCGCATGCTCCATTTTTATCTAATAGCGATCTTTTTGCAGGCTTGATACGTGAATTTGTTAAACCCTCCTCGACTTGATAAGTCAGCCGTTAAAAAATCTTTCAATCGTTGCGCCGGTCAATATGATGATTCTGCTGTTTTGCAGGAGGAAGTTCTCTCTCGTTTACTGGAGAGGCTCGAATATATCAAGTGTCAGCCCGAATTGATTATTGATTTAGGCTGTGGAACCGGTTCTGCTATTAAGCCTTTGCGTAAGCGATATAAAAAATCCCAGATTGTTGCCCTTGATATGGCAGATGCCATGCTGGCATTGACGAAAAAGAAATTTGGTTTATTCGATAAAAAGTGGCTGGTCAATGCTGATATGGAGCACCTGCCGTTGAAAGATGACTGCGTGGATCTGTTGTTTTCAAGTCTTGCCCTACAATGGAGTAATGATCTTGCTGAAGGGTTTAAAGAATTTAAGCGAGTTGGTCGTCAGGGCGGTTTATTGATGTTTACAACTTTTGGTGTCAATACGCTCTACGAATTACGTGAAAGCTGGGCGCAGGTAGATCCATCGCCACGTGTTCATCAATTTATGGATATGCATGATATCGGTGACATGATGTTAGCAGCTGGCTTATCACAACCGGTGATGGATATGGAGGAAATCACTATGGAGTACCGTAGTTTTAAAGATTTACTGTCTGACCTGAAATCCATAGGAGCAACAAATGCTGAAAAAGGACGGCACCGGGGATTGATGACGGCTGCAAAATTAAAACGTCTGCAACAGGCGTATGAAGAAATTGCATTTAAAGATAATCGCTATTCAGCAACTTACGAGATTGTTTACGGACACGCCTGGTTTTAACCTGTACCCCTGTTAGAAAGACCTGTCTTAAAAACCTTCAATACTCGAAATACTTCAACAATTTAACTCATCTTCTGAGCTTGAAAGAGTTTCCCCTGCATTTGTATTAATAATCATTTTCACATAATTTTCATATTTGTATTGTTAAGCTGTAAAAAACAATAAAAAGTAGTCTAAACATGAATTTATACGGAAATTTTACATGTTTAAATGCTTAAAAAGTAGAATTTTTAGTAAAATTTAAAATATTAAGACTTGATCTAAGTCAATTGCACGATTAAACTCACGGCCTTTTCAGGGGGCTTTATTGGTTTTTGTTGTAAGGATATATCAGTTAAATCCATTTGATGGTGACTTGTTATGATTCTTGAAAAGGCAGATCCGAATGAACACCAATATGATTTTCTGATCAGGCCTAACAGGTCAATGACTGCAAAGGGTATGACGCTTTTTGTCATTTTTGTTGGTTTGGCTGTTTTCCTGATTGCAATAAGATTTGTACTACTAGGTGCCTGGGTAATATTACCTTTTGCAATACTGGAAGTAGCCTTGTTAGCAGCAGGTTTCTGGCTATATGAACGGGCTAGTCGATACAGAGAGACTGTGCAGCTTTCCAGAAAAAATATATTAATTACACAGGAAAGTGTGAAAGGCCGAGAAAGCTGGCAATTTAATCCACATTGGGTGCAGGTTGTTCTTAGTCTTGATCCAGATGACTGGTATCCCAGTCAGCTATTTATAAGATCACATGGCGAGCAGGTAGAAATTGGTACCTGTTTGACGAATCAGGAAAGAGAAGAGCTTGCAAAGGCTTTGAAGCAAGCTATGCCGGATATTTTGAAAGCGGCGTAGCTCTTAAAAAGAAAACGAAAAATAATTATATAAATGATAACCGGGGGAATTTCTAAATGCCGCAGCTAAGACAAATCTTCAATCGAAGATTGTTGTTGATAGCCTCAACATTATTTTCATTACCAGCTTTTGCAGTGAGGGAATATAACCTTCCTGAACCAGCATCTACCATTACACGTGAAATTTACGATTTACATATGCTGACTGCCTGGGTAGCCACTGTAATCATGATTATAGTGACCGGTATTATTGTGTATGCACTGATTAATTTCCGTAAATCTAAAGGCTACAAGCCTGATATGGAATTCAATCATACCTGGTTTGGGCGTTGGTCCTGGGCACTGGTCCCGGCTATTGTTCTTGGAATTGATTTTAGTATTGCAGGTTCGGCCACTAAAACTTTAAGAAATATTGAAAGTCATGACCCGGCTGAGGTAACCGTTAAGGTGACAGGCTCGCAGTGGAAGTGGACTTATGAGTATATGGATGATGATATTAAAATTGTCAGTAACCTGAATAAAGATATTCCTTCGGATGATGTTCTGTATCTCAGAGATGTTGATAACCGCCTTGTACTGCCAACTAACAAACGCGTACGTTTTTTGCATACTGCTACGGATGTTTTACATGCATGGTGGGTTCCTGCAATTTCGTATAAGAAAGATTCCATACCGGGTTATATCAATGAAACCTGGACAGTTATCGATAAAGAAGGTGTATACCGCGGACAGTGTGCAGAGAACTGCGGTACTGGCCATGCTTATATGCCTATTGTGGTTGAAGCGGTTAGCCCAGAAAAATACGATGAGTGGATGAATGGTCAGAAAGTAGCCATGGCTGCTGCTACGGCAGAAGCATCTGCCGATAAAACCTGGGAACTGGCAGAGCTGATGGAGCGTGGAGAAAAACTCTACAACACAAACTGTGCTGCATGCCATATGCCTACAGGTGCTGGTATTCCCGGGGTGTTTCCTGCTCTGAAAGGAAGCCCGGTGGCTATGGGTGAAATGTCTAAACACATAAATACAGTAGTTAAAGGTGTAGCCGGAACTGCCATGGCAGCCTGGGGCAACCAACTGAATGATCTTGAGCTGGCAGCGATTGTTACCTATGAAAGAAATGCGTGGGGCAATAATACTGGCGATTCCGCACAACCTGCTGACATAAAAGCAGCTCGATAAAAATTAAAATCTGGAGAGTGTAATAATGAGTGAAGCTACTGCACATGATGATCATCACGATCATAAACCAACAGGCATAGGCCGCTGGTTATTTAGCACCAATCATAAAGATATCGGTACCATGTACCTGATTTTTGCGTTGGTGATGTTATTTCTTGGTGGTGCCAGTGCGATGGTTCTTCGAATGGAACTGTTTATGCCGGGTATTCAGATTGTTGATCCTGATACCTACAATAACCTGTTGACTAATCATGCATTGATTATGGTTTTTGGAATGGTTATGCCAGCAGGCGCAGGCATGGCTAACTGGATGATTCCGATGATGATTGGTGCACCAGATATGGCTTTGCCGAGATTGAATAACCTGAGTTTCTGGTTATTGCCGATGGCTGCAACTATGTTAATTCTGTCCATGGTGGTTTCCTACTTTCCTGGAACAGGTACGATGGTTAATACCGGTTGGACACTCTATCCTCCGCTGTCGGTTCAGTCAGGCATGGGTATGGATTTTCTGATTTTTACCGTTCATATTCTGGGTATCTCATCTATTCTTGCTGCGATTAATATTGTTACTACAATTGTTAATATGCGTGCACCTGGAATGACCTGGTTCAAACTCCCATTGTTTGTCTGGTCATGGTTGTTCACTGGTTTATTATTAATCATGATCATGCCTGTTCTGGCGGGTGGCGTAACCATGCTGCTGTTTGATCGTCATTTTGGTACTTCTTTCTTTGATGCTGCTGGTGGCGGTGATCCTGTATTGTTCCAGCATCTGTTCTGGTTCTTTGGTCACCCAGAAGTTTACGTGCTGTTATTACCCTCTATTGGTGTACTTGGTTTAATTATTCCTACGTTTTCTCGTAAGCCTCTGTTCGCTTATAAACCATTAGTCTGGTTCATGGCGGCTTTGACTGCTCTGGGTATGGTTGTATGGGCTCATCATCAATACACGGTTGGCATGTCACTCGATGCGACGACTTATTTCATGATAGGAACCATATTGATATCGATTCCGGTAGGCATGATGTTGATGAGTTTTATATTTACTATGTGGCGTGGAGCGATGACGTTTGAAACGCCAATGCTATTTGGTATCGCTATTATATTGATGTTCTCATTTGCAGGTGTAACCGGCGTTATGCTCGCAGTAGTGCCGGCTGATTTGCAATATCATGACTCCTATTTTGTGGTTGCTCACTTCCATTACGCATTAATACCTGGCTCTGTATTTGGGTTGTATGCTGCGGTTTTTTACTGGCTGCCGAAATGGACAGGTAACATGTACAACGAAACTCAAGGAAAGATTTTCTTCTGGTGGACTACGTTGTCGTTTAACCTGACCTTCTTCCCGCAGCACTTTTCAGGTCTTGCCGGAATGCCTCGTCGAATAGTGGATTACAGTCCTCAGTTTGCAGATTTTAATTACCTGTCCAGTGTGGGTGGAATGCTGTTTGGACTTTCTCACTTACTGTTTTTATATATCATTATTAAAACGGTTAAAGGTGGCGAGAAAGCACCGGCTAATCCATGGGAAGGTTCTCAAATTGGTACGACTGGACTGGAGTGGACATTACCATCTCCACCTCCGTTCCACAGTTTTAACACACCACCTGCTATTAAATAGTGGTTTTGGAAGGGCGGTTTACACAACTGCTCTTCCTTAAAACAGGTATAAATTATGATGAATGAAAATATAAACGAAGCTGATAAAAGGCTTAAAAGAAATAACTTTATTGTGGCTGGAATCCTTAGTGCTATTGCATTAACAGGTATTCTGGTACCACTGTTTTATTATACGGGTCTAGTTGTTCCTAAATGAGTTCAGAGCAAGCACAATCCAAAGGTAAAAAGACTTCCTTAATGCTGGGTGGTTTAGGCATAGGCATGTTTGCTTTTGGTTTTGCTTTAGTGCCTCTGTATAACCTGGTTTGTTCAGTTGCTGGCATCAATGGTATTGCCACTGGCGCAAACAAAGCGGAACTGGTACTGACTGAAACTGATGTGAATCGACTGGTCACTGTTGAATTTGATTCAACTTTGAATGCTGGCCTGCCGTGGAAGATTGAAAAGCCTAAAAGTAAATTGAAGGTGCATCCCGGCGAAATGCATAATATAAGTTATCGGGCTACAAATTTATCTGATAAAACTATTAAGGTTCAGGCTATTCCGGGTATTACTCCCTGGCAGGCAACTGAGTTTTTTAATAAAACGGAATGTTTCTGTTTTGAAACGCAAACTCTCGAGCCCGGGGAAAGCAGGGATATGAATCTACAGTTTGTAGTGGATAGAGCATTGCCTGATAAATACAGCACGATCACTTTATCTTATACATTCATGAATACTGATCGTTCAAAAATTTAATTTAAAAAATAATTATAAATAGCGAATACAAAAGAGGATAAATTATGACAACTAATGATACTTATTTCATTCCTGAGCCAAGTCGCTGGCCGATTATTTCCGCTAGTGGAGTATTCGTACTGTTATTTGGTTTTATATTGATGATCAATGACGTTAGTGCTGGCTCAATGATTTTGATAGCAGGCTTATTAATGATCGCCTATATATTTTTTGGCTGGTTCGGTACTGTTATTGATGAAAATTTGCAGGGAAGTTATGGTTCCAAAGTCAGTACTTCATTCCGGCAGGGTATGTTCTGGTTTATTACTTCTGAAGTTTTTTTCTTCCTGACATTTTTTGCCTGTCTTTATTATTTTCGAGGAATTGCTATTCCTTCTTTAAGCGGAGAAGGGCATCAGCCCATGTCCAATTTACTCTGGGATGGTTTTCAAGATGTGTGGCCACTGGTTAACTTACCTGGTGAAGCTAATCTTGCTAGTGGAACGACATATACACCTGCCAAAGAAACAATGGGAGCCGGGGGCATTCCTCTATGGAATACCATTATCCTGCTGTCTTCAGGCGCAACGCTGACCTGGGCTCACTGGGGATTGAAAAAAGAAAGTAAAAACCAGCTGGTGCTTGGTCTGATGATGACTGTAACACTGGGTTTGATCTTCTTTGGTTTTCAGGCTTATGAGTATTATCACGCTTATACCGCGATGGATCTTAAATTATCTTCGGGTATTTATGGATCGACATTTTATATGCTGACAGGTTTTCATGGTCTCCATGTCACCATCGGAACCATCATGTTAATTGTAATTACAATCCGTTCGATGAAGAATCATTTTACCGAAGAAAATCACTTTGCTTTTGAAGCGGTTGCCTGGTACTGGCACTTTGTTGACGTGGTCTGGATAGGTTTGTATTTCTTTGTTTACTGGTTGTAAGTTATTGTAAACAGGAAGTCGCTTTGTATTGAAAAAGCGCTTGGATTCTCAAGCGCTTTTTTTTGTCTTTAGTCTTTTAGTTATTTTTACCACGAAGGACACGAAGATCACGAAGGATTAGGAAGTGGAAAGTGAAAGCTTAATTTTGAAGTTTTATTTGTTTTAATACTTAACTAACTGTATTTAAGTATAACTATAAAACCTAAGTGCTCTTTGTGTCCTTCGTGGTGAGTTAATGCTGCTTTGCCGTTCGACTGATTTAGATTCCATGCGGTTGCAGGTTACCGGTAAAGTAACCGATCAGTAGCAAGCAGATCAGGCAGATAGATAACCCGACTCGAATAGTCAGTGAGGTAACAATTCGATTTGAATTTTCTTTCTCTTTAGCGAGGAAAAAAGCACCGCTAATTAAACTGATAATGATTAAAATGAGATTGATAATAATGAGTGTCTTGAACATGACTGGAACTGTTAATAATTAAGATGGCTGATATTTTATCATGAAAAGCTTTAAACGATTAAGGGCTGATTTGTAGTGTTTTTAGGGTTTCGATATATTTTTAATCCTTTGATGCTGTTTTTATTCCTGCTCTTTTTTGGGGTTTTTAGTGCATTGTCTCTGTGGCAGGTTTATCGGGTATATGACAAGCAGGCAACGGTAGAACAAATTGAATTTGCAAATAAAGAAATACCACTCAGCATTAAACAGTTATCAAATGAATATATTTTAGATCATTTGTTTTACCGAGCTTCAGCTACTGGACAATTTATCACTGAAAAGTGTTTTTTTGTAGAAAATGTAGTGATGGATGGGGAGCCGGGAATGTATGTTTACTGCCCATTTAACCTGGATGAAGATGAGCGTTGGTTACTGGTTAATATGGGCTGGATTAAACGCAGTAAAAACAGGCTGGAATTACCTGATTACAAGGTTACAGGTGACCCGGTAAAGATAGAGGGTTTTATTAAACATCCCCGCTCTAAACCTGTTGTTACTGCCGGGGATGATAAACCCAATACCGAACTGGAAAATCTATGGGTGTATTTTGACTTTGAAAGTCTTAAGCAACAAAGTGGTCTGGATTTTTATCCCGTTGAGTTACAGCTGACATCGAATGTTAATCCAGCACTAGAAAGACAATGGCCTGAGTTTAAAGCCAAAATAGGTATGCACATTGGTTATGCCATTCACTGGGCTGCTTTTGCACTGGTGACACTAGGATTATTTATAAAATTTAACTTTAAGAAAGATTAGTAATGAATGAAAAAGTAAAAAAAAATAGTTATAAACCACTCTGGATTTTGCTGGCGCTGAGTGCTTTTCCTTATCTTGCAGGTACTCTTTATTATCAATTTAAAGATGATTTGCCTCAAACAAAAATGTCAAATTATGGCACTCTGGTAGAGCCTGCCAGAGAAATTCGTGACGTACAATTGCGTTTATCTGATGGTAGTGAAAAGCCTTTTACTGACTATCAGAAGAAATGGTTAATGATCTATGTGCTGGATGATGAGTGTAGTGAAGGTTGTTTAAAGAATATCTATTATATGCGCCAGATAAGAAAAGCCATGGCACAGGAGCGTTTTAGAATTAATCGTTTAATGATTCTGGATAATCAAAATATTGATAAAGAACAACTCGAAAAGATAAAAGATAGTTATCCGGGGATGGATATAGCTACAGTAAGTACGGAAACCAAACAGCATTTCTACTCTACAATTCAACAAGGTTCAGGTAGTATCTTCAAAAAAATCATGTTAATTGATCCTTTTGGTAATTACATGATGGAATATACGCAGGAACCTGATCCGGAAAAAGTTCTTAAGGATGTAAAAAGATTACTCTCTATCTCCAGAATTGGCTAAAGCTAAAATATAAATTATGAATAAAATTAAAGCAAAAACTGATTTTCTTCCGCACATTGGTGAATACTATCAACTGTGTAAACCCAAGGTCGTTTACCTGATTTTATTCACAGCCCTGGCTGGCATGTTGTTATCCACTCCAGGCATGGTGAGCATTGATATCCTGTTCTTTGGTTTGATTGGTATTGGGCTGGGAGCAGCTTCTGGAGCCGCTATCAATCACTGGGTTGATCGTCGCATCGATATCATTATGGCACGTACCAAAAACAGGCCTCTGCCTCAGGGCAATATCAGTTCGAAATCAGCATTGATATTTGCCATTAGCCTGGGCGTATTATCGATGGTGATACTGTTTGCTTTTGTTAATACTATGACTGCCATATTAACCTTTATATCGCTGGTGGGTTATGCAGTTGTGTATACCATGTTTCTAAAACATAGTACTCCCCATAATATTGTTCTGGGTGGTGCTGCGGGTGCTGCTCCACCTGTTTTAGGTTGGGTTGCTGTTACTAATGAACTGACCGTAGATGCATTACTGTTATTTCTTATTATCTTCATCTGGACGCCGCCTCACTTTTGGGCACTGGCTATTAAACGTCGGGATGAATATAAAAAGGCAGGAGTACCTATGTTACCGGTTACTCATGGCATTGCATTTACCAAGCTGCATATCGTGTTGTATACATTGATGTTACTGGGAATCTCGATGCTTCCGTTTGTAACGCAAATGAGTGGGTATTTATATCTTGCCGGTTCGTTAGGACTGGGGCTTGGGTTTTTATATTATGCAGTCAAACTATATCAGTGTAAGGCCGATGAATATGCCATGAAAACTTTTGGTTACTCGATCTTTTACCTGAGTGCTTTATTTGCTTTATTGATTTCAGATCATTATTTGCGTGAAGTTATTCGTGCTTATATTTAACTGGAAATATGTACCTGGTATGTTCGAAGTTTCTCGTAGGGTGCGCCGTGCGCACCAATCTCTATAACATTAACGGAAATGGTGCGCATGGCGCACCCTACAAATGGTAATTAAGTTTTACCCTTAATCATCGTGAGCTTCCTGTTTTAACCTATTCAGGCATGTTTGGTGGATCCAGGTCGTCTCTGGTACTTGCTTTATTTTGTGCCATTTCGGCTATCCATTGCTCTAGCAATTTTACATGCTCTGATTCTTCATCACTAAACTCTGCTGCCAGTTTTCTAATCTCTGGCGAGGGTGATTTTTTGGCTATATTGGCATAAAATTCATGTCCGCGTATTTCATTGTGCAAGGCCAGTTCCAGTACTCTTTCTGGCGTTATCTGGTATTCAATGAAATCGAAAGCTGTGGTTTCGGGTCCTTCAGGACTTTGCCATTCAAAATCCCAGCTTGCTACATTGGGTAATACCATGCCTTCGGCGTGCTCAATGATTTCTGAGGCATGTTTACCGCTGTATTCGGATAACTTTCTGAATAGTTTTTCAACTTCTGGATCATTATGTACCTTCATGTTGTCAGCCAATTCTGAGTAACGATCAGATGATTCAATTTCCAGTAAATAGGCTAGCGCAAGAAATGTTTCCAGATCTTCGATGGATTCAGGTTTTATCATACGATGAACTCCTCTTCGAATTGTTTGATTGATGCTTCAGCAACATCGGGTTGGCTCCAAACAGGGTAGTTGCTTTGAAAAATCAGGCCACTGCTCATGCCGTCATCTGTGTACAAATGTGTTGCAGCTTTTACCGGGTCATCAGTGGGTTCATGAGGGAAGGGCTCAACCTGATGTTTCCATAATTTTTGCTCAGGACGAAAAGTCGGGCATGGGCTAAGAACCTGGATAAAGGAAAATCCTGGGTGTTGAATGGCCGCAATGATGAGTTTGGTCATGCCATTTGGATCACCCGAAAAACCACGGGCTATAAAACTAGCGCCAGATGCCAGGGCAATGGCTGCTGGTTGAAAAGGCCTTACTCCTGTGCCATGTGGAGTGAGTTTGCTCGATGCCCAGTCGGGTTGAGTTGTCGGTGAAGCCTGTCCCTTGGTCATGCCATACACTTCGTTGTCCATCACGATGTAAGTGATATCAAGATTTCGTCGGCAGGCATGTAGAAAGTGATTGCCACCAATAGAAAATCCATCGCCGTCTCCACCTGAAGCAATAACGGTAAGCTCGGGCCTGGCGAGCTTGAGCCCTGAAGCAATGGGTAGAGCACGTCCATGAATGCCATGAAATCCGTAACTACTCAAATAGGCTGGTAACCGGGAAGAACAGCCGATACCGGATATTACGGCGAGGTCCTGTTGAGCAAGATCCAGAAAAGCAAAGGCTTTGGTTAAAGCCGATAGAACTGCAAAATCGCCGCAGCCGGGGCACCATATTGGTTTTACTTCAGACTTGTAGGTTTTCGCTTTAGCCAGATTAGTCATGATGCTTGCCCTCTTAACTGCTGTACTGCATTTGTAATATCCCCCGGAGTGATCGCAAGCGGACCGGGCTCGGCGTAAACAGACACATCTTTAGGTAAAGTGTAATGTGCTCTCAGGTAGTGATAGAACTGTTCTGAATGACTTTGTTCTACAATTAATGCCTGATCAATGTTTATTAATTCCGCTTCCAGAGCATCAGTTTGTGCAGGTGCTAGTAATCGTATTGAAATGACTTTTACAGATAACCCTGTTAGCTCCAGCCTTTGAGCGGCCTCTAGAACAGCTGCCGTACTGGACCCCCAGGTAATTATCGCGAGTTGCCCTTCACCCTTAATATCGGCCCAGTTGTCGCCAAACTCAAATTGAGTTAATTTGCGCTGACGTTTATCCAGTTGATCATGATGGTCGGTGGCAATACTGGAAGGTTGCCCCGATGTTTTGTGCTCGAGACCATCGGCTGTGTAACTGCAACCTGCAGTGCCTGGAACGGCAATAGGTGATATTCCGCTTTCGGTAATTACATAACGTTCATAGACTTTATCATTGCCTGATTTTGCTACCTCACGACTGGTCGGTAAACCCGGTGATTCTGGAACCGGAGTGATGCACCGTGACTGTCCCAGAAATTGATCGGTTAAAACGATGGCAGGTGTTTGAAGTGCTTCAGTCAGTTGAACGGCCCACCTTGTAGTTGCGATACAGTCTGTTATGTTTTGAGGGGCTAGTACCAGATGTGGTGCATCACCATGCAATCCATAAAGGGCAATGTTTAAATCGCTTTGCTCTGATTTTGTTGGAATTCCGGTAGAAGGCCCACCGCGAGTTACATTCACCACCACCAGAGGAATTTCACTGGCAACAGCAAGCCCGATGCCTTCGGACATGAGACTTAAACCGGGGCCGGATGTTGCAGTCATCGAAGTGACTCCACCGAAAGAAGCACCAACAACCATATTGATGGAAGCTAGTTCATCTTCTGCCTGCATTAATGAACCACCGATTTTTTCTAAACGGGGCGATAACCATTCAAGTACTTCGGTTGCGGGAGTGATAGGGTAAGCAGCCACAAAACGTACGCCGCCCTGTAATGCGCCTAGAGCAGCTGCTTCATTGCCACTTATGTCCCAGCGGGTTCCAGGGTTGGATGCAATCAGTTTAGGACAGGACAGCTTAGCCTGTAGTTGGTATTTGTACCCGGCATGGAAGCAATCTAGTGAAGACTTCACTGCTTCTTCGCCTTTTTTTGAAAAGGTTGAGGTGATGATGTCGACAGCGGTGTCGGCGGGCATATCCATTAAAGCGGTAAGTAGGCCAACACCTATCATGTTAACTCGACCACCACTAATTTCTTTGGCCATGGCTTTTAATGGAACGTCTATGATTGTCGCACCAGTTTGAGTGATAACTTCGGGCACATCACCGTTTGCAGGATCTGAAATAACCAGGCTGTTACTATCCAGCGGTATTTCAAGTGCAAAGCGCTCGGCATTGAGCCAGTCAAATGCAATCAATAGATCAAAACGATCATCGGGGCAGGATACCGGGTGAGCAGAAAACCTTAACATAGCGGCAGATTCACCACCTCGAATCTGAGGCCCGACAGAGCGTCGCATAATGCCGTAGAGACTGTTTTTCGCAGCCTGTTGAAGCAGCATATTACCAACAGTAATTGCTCCGCTTCCACCGGATCCAGTAAAGGCTATAGAATGGGTACAGGTATGCGTCGACATGGTTATCAATCCTTAGCAATTTTTATTGTTAATTTAACACTAGCAGTTTTACCAGTGAAGGGATTGATACAGGTCAAACTCAGCGCCTGTACAGGCTTTTAATGGTCTATTTAGTGAAGGTGGATCGAATGATAATAACCAGAAAGATAACGCCACTGATAATGGCTACAAGTCCACCCAGTCCCATCAATCCCATACCTGCGACCTGGGCAAGGGAATCGAGTCCCTGAGCTGCACCGGCTGTTTTGCGTTGCACACCGTAACCGCCAGACCATACTAATGTGCAGGACTAAATCAACATGCACAACAAGCGGTATGGAAAAAATCTATCCATGGGATGAAATTTGAAACTGCCGGTGTTCTTGATAGCCCTAGCAGCAAAGAGAAAATGCCAGAAGTCAGTAGTGATAATATTCCGAGGAAAAACCAGCCTCATGATATTTTAATTTGTGCTGAGGTGAACTGCTCTAATTGGAATAAACTTAAAAGGAAATTTCTTAGTGGCTGAAGAACCCCGGTAGTTTAGAAGAAAACTACCGGGTTTTGGAAATGTATTATGCTTGAATCAAAAGCAGTTTAGGCGACAAATTGAGTTTTGATTTTATTAAAAGCATTTTTTTCAATTTGACGAATGCGTTCGGCAGAAACACCAAATTCATCGGCCAGTTCATGCAGTGTAGATTTGTTGTCGGTCAACCAGCGTCTGCTGACAATTTGTCTGCTCCGGTCATCCAGATCATTCAGTGCATGCATCAGGGTTTCCTGAGTTTGCTGCTGGCTATCTTTGTGTTCAAGTAACAGCTCAGGAGAAGGGCTATCGTTCGCCAGTGTAAATGCTGGTGCCTGGTAAGCACTATCATCGTCATCGTCGGCACTCATGTCAAAAGGCATGTCGTGATTATTTAAACGATTTTCCATTTCCAGCACATTTTCAGGAGTAACCCCGAGAGTTTCTGCTACATCCAGAACTTCTTCGTGTTTAAACCATCCAAGACGTTTTTTCTGGCTACGCAGTTTAAAGAAAAGTTTACGTTGAGCCTTTGTTGTTGCAATTTTAACAATACGCCAGTTTTTCAGAATGTATTCATGCATCTCTGCTTTTATCCAGTGCACAGCAAAAGATACCAGGCGAACACCCACATCCGGGTCGAAACGTTTTACCGCTTTCATCAGGCCAATATTGCCTTCCTGAATAAGATCAGCAATAGCAAGACCGTATCCAGAGTAATTATTTGCAACTTTAATAACAAATCTTAAATGAGGAAGTACCAACTGTTGAGCTGCATTTATATCACCGGTTTCCTGTAATTCACGGGCATAAGCCTGTTCTTGCTCAAAGCTAAGAATTGGAATTGCATGAGCTGCGCTGATATAGGCTTCAAGACTGGACGGTGTGCCAGAAATAGCTGGCAGACTGTTCATTGAAGCGACAAGTTGTTTACCCATAAATACCTCGTAAAAAAGTGTTGGCACTCAACCAACTGGAGTGCTAAACATTAGAGCATACTTGTAGGGTAAAGTTCAATAGACGGCTTGTCGGACGACAAATAGAATGAGATTAAGCGACAAAAAACGAGATTAGGAGTGTGCAGACACAAAATATGTGAATATTCACTATATTAACCGTGTATTGGACAGTGTTTTTATTGAATTGTCTTACATTTTGGTTTCATATTTCTTTTTTCTGGTTTCTCCATACCGGACAGTGGGTAGTGGGGGCTTCAGATTAGAGTTAAATTAGCAAATTTTTTAAAATTCTCGCTTAGTCTCAATCTGGACATATTGGTCATAGCTATAAGTGTCCGCAACAGGCTCATCAAGACCCATTAGAGGCTTTCAGGTAAATAACCTTTAATATCAAGTTTGTGGTGAAAGCCGCCCTTGCTGCAATGATTAATGTTTTATCTTTAATTGTTGCAGGGTTTTCTGCTGGTACTGTATTTATACTGCTAACCGCAAGGCCTGCAGTAAACACTATTACTATAAGCGTTATACATAAAACACTGGGAGAAACGTCGCTTTATATTTATCTTTTAGCTATTATCCTTGCCAGCGTATTATTAGTTTTTTGGTAATTCTGATGAGGACGCAGCGATTTTTTTAGCCCAGTAAGTTCTGTAAATTTATTCTATCTATTGGCTAAATATTTAATTAATAACGACACTAAAATAACCAACAAAAATGGTAGTTGTTCTGGTTGTGGTACTTCGAGCTAAATATGAATATTAAATCTGAGATTAAAAACTACCTTTTTGTTGTATCTGGTTCTGCCATACTGGCTCTTGGAGTCGTATTCTTTTTTATATCTAACAATATAACCACAGGAGGAGGGCCAGGTTTAGCTGTTTTATTGCATCATCTTACTGGTATTAATGTGGGTATTTTAATGGTGGCTGTAAATGCTCCACTATTAATTATCGGCATTAAATATTTGGGGAAAATGTTTGCAGTACGATCTATTGTTGCAATTGTTTTATCTTCAGCCTTTATCGATTTTTTACTTATAACGCTTAAGGTTGGTGGCTTAACAGATGACATATTACTGGCATCAGTTTTTGGAGGGGCAATTATTGGTTTAGGCGTTGGCCTAATAATGCGTGGTAACGCAAGTGCGGGAGGTACAAGCATTGTTGCAAAAGTTGTTGCAGCAAACTCTCACTGGAAACCAGCTCAGGTAATTCTATTTATAGATTTTTTAATCATTCTAAGCTCAATTTATGTATTTGCCGATATAGAAAAAGCGATGTGGAGTATGATTAGTATCTATTTTACAGCCAAGGCTATTAATACTTTATTAAGTGGCAGTCCATCAAAGAAAGTTGTGCACTTAGTATCGGATAAAGCCGAAGTTTTAAGTGAAAAAATAATTGAAAAAATAATTGAAAAACTAGGTGACAGTGGCTCAATTATTAAAGGAACTGGGTTACATCCAAAAGAAGAAAAATCGATTATTTTTATTATTGTTGAATTGAACAAGTTACGAACACTTAGAGATATTATTAAAGAGCATGATCAAGAAGCATTTATGGTAGTAATGGATGCTTCGGAGCTTTTAGGTCGTGACTAAAATCGACTTAAATGCAAACCAGCCATCAATAAGTTGAGATTAAGCTAGCAAGATAAAAATTTAACTGCTCAGTGTGATCTTCTCTGTTAATTATCTGTGTGTAACATAGGTAATTTGTGCACCATTATTTTTTATAACTTTGTATGGTTTTAAACTTCTAAGCTGACCATATTGCTCAAAAGAACAGTATTGATTACCGCCAGCAAAAATTAAACTATCCGTTGTATTTTCATAACTTTGGGGCATTGGAGTCGCTGTTCCTGTCTTCCTTTATACCCAGCTTCAAAATGAATCATCACAAAAGTATATGTATTTCTACTTTCTATTGAAGAGCTAGAACCACCGTCTTTTCCTTCGCCACATGATGAAAGAATGAATACTAAAAAGATCGGGATAAATATTTTGATCTTCACCTTTGTATTTCGTTACTCAATGTTGTTAAATGTATGCTCACTAGAAGCTAATAATATGATATACGTCAACACTAAAGTATTAAAAAAGCATTAATCTGACTTGTGGTGCATTTAGAAAAAATGTCTCATCTTTAGTGAAGATTTACATAAACCTCTCTGTCAAATGGCTGTTTTTTTGTTTGGGGATTTACCAAAAGCAATATTTAGCGTGAATATTACGAATTGGGCTCTACGTTGTTCCTCAATCTACCACGGGTTAATCTATTTTGTGATTACAGTGGAGCAAAAGAATCTAAATTGAAGGAGTATTATTCTGTTAACTTGAGTGTAGAGGGCATCATGATAATGTTTAAAAAATTTTTAGTTCTTATAGTCGTTCTGCTATGGAGTATCTCAGCCTATTCTCAAGAGTCGAGAAACCTGACTCTGGTATTTACGACAGCGGATAATCAGTTACACCCCAGGTCTATTGCCATGAATAATGTTTTAACGGAAGCGTTAAAGCAGATGGGCATCAAATTGAAAATTATTTCTATGCCATCAAAAAGGTCATTACTGAATGCCAATAAAGGCATAGAAGATGGTAATTTCCTCAGAACTAAAGGTATTACAGCTAAGTTCCCAAATTTAATTAGAATTCCTGAAGCTATTTCTGTTAATTATATTGTTGCCTTTTCAAAAGATAATTCGATCAAAGTTAATGGTTGGAAAAGCCTCAATGATTATCATGTAGCCTGTGTTAATGGCTGGAGGAATTGTGAACGTGAGTTGCCTGATCCTAAACAAAAGACAGTGGTAAAGAATGATAAATTACTATTTACCCTGCTTGCAAAAGATCGAGCTGATGTTGGTGTTTTCGGGCGTGATACCGGACTTGCAACTTTAAAAGAATTGGGTGTTGATGATATTATGCCTCTCTCTCCACCAATTGTTATTAGTGACCTGTTTTTATATATTCATATTCAACATGAGCCGTTGATTCCCGAAATTACTCAGGTTCTTCGAAAAATGAAATCTGATGGTTCTTATCAACGAATACTGGAAAATGCTGGACTAAAGTAAGGCGGAAATCCAAAGTGGGTGCAATCCAGAACTTGCAACGCAGTATTGCAAGAAAATTCATTATTTATGTACTGTTATTTAGTGCAGCCATTACCGTGGTTCTTACGGTATTAGAAATAGTCTCGGATTATAATCAGGGCATTGATGTTATAAATGAGAGTATGCTTACTGTTGAAGCAAGCCATCTTAATAGCATTATCAATAGTTTATGGGTATCCGATCAGGAGCTGTTAAAAATCCAGCTGGATGGTCTTTATAAGCTACATGATATGCAACATGTACAGATTAAAAGTGATGGTTCCATCATTGCCGTTGTCGGTACGGTTAAATACGAAAATGTCATCGTAAAAACCTTTCCTCTTACCTTTAGTTATGGTGATGAGCAAATCATTTCATTAGGTGAAATGCAGGTAACCTTTTCATTAACAGGCCTGTATAAGCGATTACTTGATAAAACGCTGATGATTCTTTTCACACATGCCATAAAAACCTTTCTGGTCTCTGCATTTATCTTTTATATGTTTTTCTGGTTGGTTGGAAAGCATCTGGCGACTATGGCTCGTTATGCTGCTTCACTTAAATTAGATAATTTACAAGGACCGCTAGTATTACCCAGAGAGCAGAAGGGAAGTGAGTCCTCAGATGAGCTTGATATTGTGGTCAATGCCATGAATAAAATGAGGGAGAACCTTATTAGTGATATTGCTGAAAAAGCAAAAGCCGAGGAGGTGTTACTTGATAGCAAAGAGCGTTTAAATCTCGCCATGAAGGGTGCAGACCTGGGTTTTTGGGATTGGGATATCAAAACAGGTCATGTTGTTTTTAGTGATCGTTGGCTTGAAATGATTGGTTACAAAGCTGGAGAATTAGAACCAAGCCTATTAACCTGGCAAAAACTTATTCATCCTGATGACAGGGACAAAATATTTGCCTCATTAAATCATCATTTAGAAGATGCTCATCAGGATTACAATGTTAATTTCAGATTAAAAACTAAATCAGGTAACTGGAAATGGATACAAGCTCGTGGAATGGTGGTTGAACGAGATGAATCAAATAAACCGGTTCGAATGGCTGGTACTCATTTTGATATAAATAATCAAAAGTTAGCTGAAGAGTCTCAAAGCAATCTTAAAAAACGCCTCGTTCAAGCACAAAAAATGGAAGCTATCGGTACTTTGGCTGGAGGAATAGCACATGATTTTAATAACTTGCTAGGTTTAATTATCGGTTATACGGAAATGTCTGAAAAAACGGCTCCTTCAGGAGGTAAGTTTCAGAAAAATATAAATAAAGTCTTAACTGCAGCAGATCGGGCAAAAGAATTGGTAAAACAGATTCTGGCGTTTAGTCGCCAATCTGAAGTTGAACGAATACCTATGCAAATTGAACCATCGATTAAAGAAGGGTTGAAAATGCTCAGATCCTCAATTCCATCGACTATCAGTATCATTAAAGATATTAAGCCATTGCAGGCAGTTATCATGGCTGACCCAACTCAGGTTCATCAAATCTTAATAAATCTTTGTACCAATGCTTATCATGCGATGGAAACTGAAGGGGGAACACTTTCTGTTTCAATAAAGCAGATTTCCATTGAATCAGTTGAACAAGCTGAAAATTTAAAAGTCTACCCCGGTGAATTTATTGAGCTTATAGTGGCAGATACAGGGTGTGGCATTACTAAAGAGAATGTTGAAAAAATATTTGACCCTTACTTCACCACAAAATCTGTTAATAAAGGCACTGGTATGGGCCTGTCAATAATATTTGGAATTATGTCCAGTTATGGGGGGGCTATTACAGTAGAGAGTGAACAGGGTAAAGGTTCAATTTTTCATCTTTATTTTCCCATAGTTGAGGAGAAGACTGTACAACCTGAAATCAGAGAAATAAAGAACTTACATTCGGGCAATGAACGAATATTATTGATTGATGATGAAGAAATGTTAGCTGAATTAGGTATGGAAATGTTAGAAGATCTCGGCTACAAAGTTACTATTCAGCTCGATAGTGTTAAAGCTTTAAAAGTTTTTAATGAGAACCCCGACAACTTTGACCTGGTTATAACAGACCAGACAATGCCTGAGTTGACCGGTTCTGAACTGGCTAAAAAAATACTGCAGATAAGGCCTGATATTCCAGTTATTCTTTGTACCGGGTATAGCAATCTTATCGATGAAGAAACTGCAAAAGAGCTGGGTATTCAAGCATTTTTACAAAAACCACTCACTCAGGAAGTTTTAGCTGACACCGTTAAAGGATTGTTAAAAAGTTAGATCTAGAGAAAATAGATTCAGATCTTTGGTTTATCCAGCAAGTGTTTGATGGTTTATAGTAACGCCTGCTTTCGCCTCAGATCCGACGATGCCTATACTCTGTCAGGAATGGGCTTCTATGATCTATTTAAGAGTTTAGAGACTGCATTCGACTGAACGCTTCTTTGACAAAGTAGGATTATAATCTACGGATTATGAAACCTTTATTGATAAAAATTATCCAGTTGACCCAGGGTCATTTTATAATAAACATCTTTAGTATGGCTGTACCTGTAAAGGTATCTCTGTTGACCACTTCTATTCATCTGAACCTTGGTCCCACTGTTGCGTGAAGCTGGCTTTAATCACTTCCGCAATGTTAATCTAAATACCTCTATCACTCTCAGCTTTGTAAGCAAATGCATTTCTAGCCTGAACAGTTAAGCTAATAGAGGGAGGTGTTGCATTGCCGTTATTGGGAAATTTATTTTGTTTCCATTTTTTTAACATCTTACACAGCGCCTAAACTGGGCTCTTTTTCCTCTTCGTTTGATACATCTGCAACCTACCTGGTTAATAATAAAGCTTTTTAGGGTTGTAATGTTGAAGTAAAGCAACGAGTATTGCAGGATATTTATTAGCTTTATTAAAATAACAGAATAATGACACAGAGTAATTCCTACGCTGATGACTATATGAAGGCATCAGAATATCTTCGCCTGGTGCTTCCTTTTCTTTCCAGGCATAAACTTCCAGCTTCTCCTCTGAACTACCAGATAGGTTATGACTTCGTGTCTGGAACCAATGGAGCATTGAAAAATGCTCTGAATGAACTTCTAGAACAGCCTGGAGAACCAACGGAAATGAGTTTGTTGAACTTATATGAAAAGTATATTTCTCAGGATGATAAAGCGCTGGAATCTGTTCGTGAAGGTCTACATAAAATAATTATTGATATTAAAACTGGCTATGATGACTCAAAAGGTGGCCTGTCAGACTACCTGGGTTCTTTAAATAGTTTTGCGGAAATTCTGGCCGGCTCTGATGATCCAGGTGAGCTTGCCGTTGAAGTTCAAAAGGTGATGGAAAACACTCGTTCAACTGAAGAATCTCAGCGCAAATTTGAAACTCAAATGTCCACTATGGTGGAAGAAGTAGAGAAGTGGACCCAATCAGTCGGACAATAATATATAAAACTTAAGTGCTTTCTGTAAAACTAGTGTCCTAGAGACAGGAGCAGAAGATGAGAAGAAAACGTAGAAACCATTCAACAGCCTTTAAAGCTAAAGTAGCTGTAGC
>JABHSO010000005.1 GCA_018669845.1 Gammaproteobacteria bacterium
CCATTCAGGACATGATGCAGGAGATGAATGATTTTGGTGAAGATGCTGACCTGAAACAGGCTGTGACTGATCTTTCGATTGAATATGGTCTGGTCAGTAATTATACATCGATGGTTGTGGTACGTGATGAGGTTTTCGAGTCACTGGGTATAAAACGGTTCAATAAACAGAGAGTGGAAAATGAGAAGCAGACTCAGTCAAAGCGTTCAACTCAGACTCCTGTAAGTCGTAGAGTTGATACACAGCAACCGATGTTTAATTCAACTCGAGCCAGCCATAGTGGAAGCGGTTCATTTGATTCATGGATGTTTGTTTTACTTTTGCCCATGCTGGTTATTTCTCGCAGGTTTAGAAAATATTAAGAACAAAGCAAAGTAAGGCATGGATCAGGGCTTATGCCCTGATCTTTTTTTGTAAACCAGTAACTTAAGTTAGTGAATTTATAGATGTCAATTAAGCTCTTATCCTGTCAGGGCGAAATGAACAATTTCATCAGAAAAACTTCAATCTTGTCCTATACTTATGCAATTTATTTTTACATATTTTGAGCATGGGTAGTATTTCAAAATCCAAATTAGTAGTAACTCAATCAAAACAGACTGATCAATTGTATCGTCGGCTTGGTTTGTCTGCTATTGGCTCAGCAATTGTTGCCATGGTTATGGTTTTCATTATCGGGCCTAAAGCTAATCACTTCACTATCTCTCTGGTCTGGTTGGCTGTGATCAGTTTGGTAAGTTTGTATCGCTGGATTTCGGCCAGAATTTATAATCGTCTTAAAGATAGAGAAAAAGCTCGGCATAACTGGAAATTTCGATTTGATATTGGTGCTTATATGGCCGCTATCTCCTGGTCGCTATCTGTCTGGTTGTTTTATCCTCTAGGTCATCCAGCCTATCAGGTAATGATGATACTGGTGATGGCTGGAGTAGCCGGTGGTGCTATCTCAATATTATCCTATGATAAAAAAATTATTACTTATTACCTGCTCATCATATTGGTAGTAACCGATATACGTTTAATAATGTTAGGAGATGAACTTTCATTACAGTTAGCCTTGCTGAATACTTTATATTATTTATTCGTGTTGAAAGGCGGTCGAGATATTGCTAATGGCTTTTATGAACTTCTGGTTCTGAGGGAAGACACCGAAGAACATAACCTGACCCTGCTATCAGCCACTGAAAGTGTTGCACGCATCGGGTATTGGCAGTGGGATATGCAATCAGCAAATATTGAACTCTCATCAAACCTGGTCACTATGTGCGGAGCTGATAGCAAATTTGTCGAGTTTAATTCCTGTCTCAAAAAAGTGCATGATGATGACCGGTTACGCGTTCAAATGGCGATTGATTCGGTTTTGAAATCGGGTGAGGAAAGCAGTGTAGAGTACCGCCTACATGCCAGAGAAGCTGATGACTGGATTATTATGAATCAGGTCATTAAACGTATTACTGATAGTTCTGATCAGTTATTTTTACTGGGTACGGTTCAGGATATCTCAGTAATTAAGTCGGCTGAGCAAAAAATCTTTGATATGGCCTATTATGATGAACTGACGGGTCTGGCGAATAGGGGGCATTTTCGCGAACATCTTTTAGACCAGATCAAACATGTCTCTCGAAATAAAACACAACTGGCCGTATTATTCCTGGACCTCGATGGGTTTAAGGAAATTAATGACACTCTTGGCCATGATATGGGTGATATGTATCTACAGGAAATTTCCAAACTGCTTAAAAGCAAAGTCAGAGATGAAGATTTTGTGGCCCGTTTAGGTGGTGATGAGTTCAGTATAGTGCTGGATAGTATTCAGGACGGCATGTTTGCCGCAGAAACAGCTGAACGATGCCTGGCCCTTAAACAACAGGCAATAAAGGTTGGAAATCAAAGTATCTTACCCAGGATGAGTATCGGAATAGCAATATATCCGCAGGATGGTGAAGATGCAGACACTTTATTAAGATCCGCAGATGCAGCAATGTATTCAGCAAAGCAAAACGGAAAACATAGTTTTGCTTTTTACGATGCTCAGATGACGGCAGATGCAGCAGAAAGGCTAGAGCTGGAATCTGACTTACGAAAAGCGCTTGAAAATAATGAATTCAAACTGGTTTATCAGCCTAAAGTATCGGTGATTGATGAGCGGGTTGCCGGGGTTGAAGCTTTAATTCGCTGGATTCACCCTGTCAGAGGTTTTGTCTCACCCGATAATTTTATTGATACTGCAGAACGAATTGGTTTAATCAATGAAATTGGTGAATGGGTTATAGAAACGGCCAGTCTTCAACAACAGCAGTGGAAGGCTCAGGGGCTGCAACTTGAAATGGCAGTCAATGTTTCATCTTCACACTTTAGTTCTGATAACTTTGTTCAGTATGTGGAAAGTATACAACAGAGATATGATATAAAAGATGGTGAGCTTGAGATCGAAATAACAGAGAGCATGAGTCGTGACACCGCTAAACATATAAATGTATGTAAAGAATTGCATCAAAAAGGTATCAAAGTAGCGATAGATGACTTTGGCACCGGCTACTCATCTTTATCTGTATTAAAACAATTACAAGTTAACACATTAAAAGTAGACAGATCTTTTATTCAGCATTTACCGGATGATGAATCGTCGGCTTTAATGGTAAAGGCTATAGTAGCCATGGGTTTAGGGCTGGGTTTTGACATTGTTGCAGAAGGCGTTGAGACTGAAGCCCAGACATTATTTTTACGTCAGTTAGGTTCTCCTTATATTCAGGGATATTACTTTAGTCGTCCTGTAGAAGCAGAACAGATTCCTGAACTGGCCAAAACCAGGTTTCAAATTTCCCCTCCAAACCAACCGGTTTAGTGTTTATGGGTAGGGTGTGCCGTGCGCACCATTGGATCCCAGAGTTTACGTCAATGGTGCGCGCGGCACGCCCTACAAAGTGCTAATCAATGGAAAATGTTTTTCAGTTCATAGTGGGTGAGTGCCAGGTTCAGATAAAAGTTAAACTTTTGTGATATTCCTGTGATCATCAGTGGATAAATTTAATTCATCATGAGTGCGTTGAATAATTAATCACTGACAAAGGAGTTCACAATGAATAAAACTTTATTAGCGCTAGCTTTATCCGCTGCTTCCATTTCTTCTGCTTCGGCACTTGATGTAACTATCTCACTGACCAATCTTACTCATGGTAGTCATTTTACCCCACTGCTCATAAGTGCCCATGTGGATGGTCAGCATTTATTTGAATTAGGCAGTGCTGCTTCTGCAAATTTACAGGCCATGGCTGAAGGAGGTGATACCTCTGGTTTAAATACTGATCTTACCAATCAAAATGCTGATTCCCACAATGCAGCAGGTTTAACTACCCCTGGTGCTACAGAAAGCTTTAGTCTGATGACACAAATGAGCAATACACAGTTATCTGTGGTCGGCATGGTGCTTCCGTCAAATGACGGTTTTGTCGGACTGGATGCGATGACTATTCCTACTGAAGCAGGTACGTATACCTATTACCTGAATGCTTATGATTCAGGCACAGAGGCTAATGATGAAATTATTAATGGTGCTGGGGCGCCTGGTGCTGCGGGTATACCTGCAGACCCTCTGGGCTCTGGTGGTACCGGTGCTAGCGGTGTTGCGGGAAGTGATAGTAATGCAATGATTCATATTCACCGTGGAGTGATTGGTGATACCGATGCAACCGGTGGAGCCAGTGATCTGGACAGTCGAGTGCACCGCTGGTTGAATCCTGTTGCTCGTCTGGTTATCGAAGTGAATTAGGAGAATCTGATGAAAAAAATGATAGGTAAAACTTTAATATTCAGTTCCCTGGTTATTGCACTGACGGCTTGTTCTGATAGAGATGATGATATGGATAGCATGGATAACCAGATGTATCGAATTAAAATTACAAACTTAACCAATGCTCAACCACTTTCACCACCGGTGGCCATGTTACACAGCGAAAGTGTTAGCTTTTGGGAAATTGGAGAAGCAGCGAGCGTTGCACTGGAGACACTGGCTGAAGGAGGTGATGGTAGTGTTTTGTTATCCCTTAATGCTGCTAATCCTCAACATGCAGATACTGCTGCATTAGTACCAGGTGCGAGTACTGAGTTCACTCTGGAAATGGAGCATAGTGCTGATAATCATTTGTCGGTTGCTGGCATGCTGGTAAATACTAATGATGCTTTTAGTGGAGTTAGTGCGGTTAATCTCGATGATCTGGGGTCGGGGCACAAGATGACTTTTTTCAGCTATGTGTATGATGCCGGCACAGAAATGAATACTGAATCAGTTGGCACAATACCGGGGCCAGTAGATGGCGGTGAAGGCTTTAATGCTGCGCGTGATGATGTTACCTCGGTGGTGACTTTTCATTCAGGTGTGGTGAGTGCTGATGATAACCATGCGGCTTCGACCTTAAGTGAAGCTGATAAGTTTGATAATCCAGCCTTACGTATTGAAGTGTTTGCACTGTAGAGCTATGAGCGATAATCTGCCTTACAGTGATAACTCACTGCAAGGCAGTAATTAAATCATGCAAAATAAAAAAATCATATTAATTGAAGATAATAAAGATATCTCACAGCTGGTTAAACTGCATTTGAATGACATAGGTTTAACAGTTGATGTTTTTATGGATGGTGCTGAGGGCTGGAAAAGTATTCAGCAAAACCCTTATGACCTGATCATTCTTGACATCATGTTGCCGGGTATGGATGGACTGGAAATACTTAAAAAAATTCGTCAGAGTATCAAGGCTTATTGCCCGATATTAATGTTAACGTCCAGATCATCTGAAATGGATAGAGTACTGGGTCTTGAACTGGGTGCCGATGACTATCTGACAAAACCTTTTAGTCTGATGGAATTAGTGGCAAGAGTGAAAGCATTGCTACGCCGGCAGGATGCGATGAAAGCTTCAGAGCCTCAACATGAAAAATTAAGCTTTAGTGGTTTAACAATAAATACACAGACCAGGGAAGTGTTAAAGCAAAAGGAAAAACTTGAACTGACGGCAAAAGAGTTTGATCTGCTGCTTCATTTTGCGCGTCATCCGGGTCAGGTTTTTGGCCGTATGCAATTGCTTGATAAAGTCTGGGGTTATGGTCATGAAGGTTATGAACATACGGTTAACTCTCACATCAATCGATTGCGTGGAAAGCTGGAAACAGATCCGGCATCTCCTGAATTTATAAAAACTGTCTGGGGTGTTGGTTATCAGTTTAATGCAACAGTCGAGTCAGAATAGATTATGAAAAATTTATTTATTCATACTTTATATTTTAAATCTGCAGCAGGGCTTGCTGTCATACTTTTAATTGTGGGCCTTTCCTATACCATTTTTGCCAGTTACATGGCGAACAAAATTAATCAATCCAGTATCCAGCAAATCAACCGGAATCTGGCACTTAATCTGGTTCGTGATAATAAAATTGTGCATGACGGACATATCGATAAAAAGATGATGAAGGATACTTTCATGCAATACATGAAAATAAATCCCAGTATTGAAATATATCATCTTGATCTACAGGGCAGGATACTTGATTACTCTGCAGACCCTGGAAAAGTTAAACGTGAGGTTGTTAATTTAAATCCTATAAAACAGCGGCTGGATGATAGTGATTTACTGGATATTCCCGGTGATGATCCTCGTTCTGAAACGGGTCAAAAGGCTTTTTCTGTAACACCAATACCCAACTTACAAAATCCACAGGGTTATTTGTATGTCATGTTACAGGGTGAAGAATTAACCCGAGTTCTCGGCATGCGATCTCAACAATCTATAGTTTACTTAGGGGGCATAGTGCTCGCAGGGAGTTTACTGGCAGGATTATTCATTGGATTATTTCTTTTCTATCGAATCAATAGAAGACTAAAGAGTTTACAGAATAAGGTAGAACAATTTGTAGAAAGTGATTTTTCAAATTCATCATCCAATTTTGAGCAGCCGAAGTTATTATTAAATGATGAAATCAGTGAATTAGAAAATGATATTTCTCTGATGGTTAATCATATTCAACAGCAATGGCTGGCACTGAAACAACAGGACACATTGCGTAGAGAAATGATTGCTAATATTTCTCATGACTTACGCACACCTCTGGCATCAGTGCAGGGTTATCTTGAAACTTTATCAGTTAAATTTGATTCATTATCAGATGAAGAGAAACAAAGTTATATCAGCACGGCGGTTAAACAATCGGCTGGTTTAAGAAAATTAATCGACAGTTTATTTGAACTGGCAAAACTGGATGCCGAGGAGCACAAACTGAAGCTAGAAAATTTTCCTTTATTGGAGCTTGTTTATGATGTTAAAGCCAAGTTTGATATTAAAGCTCAGCAAAAAAACATTCAGTTGCAGATTCAGACACAGGCTGAAAATACGTCGGTTTGTGCAGACCTCGGTTTGATTGAGCGTGTACTCGATAACCTGATTGATAATGCTATTTATTACAGCCATAAAAACAGTGAAATAAATATTACTATTGCTGAATCGGGTCAGGGACAACTCAGTGTGAAAGTAAGTGATTCAGGTTGTGGAATTCCTGAAAATCAACAGGCACTGGTTTTTGAACGTTTTCATCAGGCTCATACTCCTGAACGAAAAGATGGCCATTCCGGTCTGGGTTTATGTATCGTGAAAAAAATTATCGAGTTGCATCAACAGCAACTGTGGGTTGAAAGCAAACTGGATAAAGGTTCACAATTCAACTTTACTCTCAAATCAGCATAATCTCACATCATTCTAGATCATTGCTACACCTGAGATTTTAGTAAAAAGCAATATTATAATAAAGTAATATAAGTATATAATGATAAAATCAGTAGTTAATTTATGTTGGTGCCTGGTTAAATTAATACTTCTATACTGCGCCGCTCAAAAAAATAGAAACGAGGAAATACATGAAATTAAGCGGTAAGAAATTGTTAGGAGCAGTTTGTATGACAAGCTCCCTACTATGGTCAGGTCTAACTTTAGCGGGTATGAATAAGTTTGAAAATATTCGTCACGTTTCATCCGAAGAATGTCAGGAATGTCATGAAGAAATCTATGACCAATGGAAAGGTTCGATGCATGCACAAAGCACAGCTTTAGAAGATCCAATACATGGTACTTTTTATAAAGCTGTAGTTGGTAAACCTACTCTTGAAGATGTCAGAACAAAATCTGGAAAATACCCTGTGTGTTTACAGTGTCATTCTCCAGCAGCTGCTAAAGATAAAAAGACAAAACTAGATGCTAAAGTTTCATACGGTGAAGGTGTTAACTGTATTAGTTGTCATACAATGACTAAATTCAAAGGAACTAAAAAACCGGGTGGCGGATTACGTTTAGGTATGCAGGCTTATGAGTTTTCTGATACTACCCTACAGGGTCCTAAAGGTTTTGATAGTGAACATAAAAAATTTGGTAAAAAAGCTTTTGATGCTCCCCAAATAGCTAATAATCCAGGGCTTTTCAGAACATCAGATGCGTGCATGGGTTGTCATGATCAACGTCCTAATTCCAAAAATGTGCCATTATGTGCAACTGGTGATGAAGTGATGGCAGCTGGTGGATCAACCACTTGTCAAACCTGTCATATGCCTTCTATCAACGGCGAATCAAATCACTCTATGATGGGTGGTCATTCACCTTCTGTTGTCAGTAAAGGTTTGGTGATGACTATGGATACGCATAAATCTGGTAACAATATTCAGGCCACAATAAACATCAGAAACTTACTGCCACATAATTTTCCGACTGGCGCACCTTTTAGAAATTTTTATGTAAAAACTAAAGCTTATGATAAAAATGGTGTAATTGTTTGGCAAAGCAGTAACAAACATCCGATGAAAGAAGATAAACTTGCCATGATGATGCTTAAACTGGGTGATAAGGGTAAACCTGCACCTCCACCAAAAGCGACTCATATCATTTCAGATACACGTTTGAAGCCTAATGAGACAAGAAAGCTGAATTATAAAATTCCAGCTAAAGGTGTGGTAAGAATTAAATCAGTGGGTTACTACGACTTACTGTTGCCACCGATTAAAGAAAAATTCGGCAAGTCTATTCCGAAAGAACTTTTACAACCTCAAAAAGTAGCAATAGTTGAAAAAACTATTTTGTAAGTAGTTAAGGTCAAGCCCCATCAACCTGACCGGGTTGATGGGGCTTTTATTGGTCATGACTATTCAAAACTATGAACTTTGAGTGCGGGTAGGGTGCGCCGCGCGCACCAGTTTTAAAATTATCAAATCATAAATTGGTGCGCACGGCGTACCCTACAAATCGATTACACTTTTAACGACTTTTATTCTTACACAATGGTTTTTCATCGTGCACTAAAGCCTGGGAAGACATATCGATGTGAATGCCACTGACTCTTAAGGCGACTAGAACAAGATTTTTCTGTTTGTTGTTCAGAACAATACTATAAGCTGCTTTTATTAAATTATGTTCATCCATGTAGAGTTGTTTTATGTCTGGCTGTTGACTAATACCCTGAAAAACCAGATTGATGATTTCAGTGATAGACAGAGAGGGTGCGTCGACAAAATAAAGGGTTCTGTTACTTTGTCTAAAAAAAACTCTTCCTACACATAAACTGCAAAAAATCTCCAGTTCGCTTTTCGGTTTAGTCAATCCACTTCTATACTCAGCTCGTTTGAGTAAATCACGATTATTTGTGCAGATGGGACCAATGCCTGCCATGCTGTAACTCTAATCCTTAATTTGTTTTAGTAGCTGAGAAATTCCCGGGTAGTTATCCGGTGTGAGCTGGTATTTTTTTCCAGCATGCCCCCAGGATTCCTGTTTTTGCAATGCATCGAGTAAGGCTGTTTGATCATTGACATAAAAGCCACCGACAGAATCAACACCATGTTGTAATAAAATATCTGGTAAACCACTGCCGCTCGGGCCAATCAGACTAAAGCTGGTCGATTGACTGCAGACATCA
Organism: Gammaproteobacteria bacterium; assembly: GCA_018669845.1. GTDB lineage: Bacteria > Pseudomonadota > Gammaproteobacteria > JACNJF01. Next base: position 8,944 of record JABHSO010000005.1, read on the forward strand.
AGCAAACCGTCTAAAGTCCCGTTGATCAAGGTAGATGCAGTGCACAGTATCTGTTCACAGTTTGCCAGATCAGCAGGGTTAGTGCTAAGTTTGATACCGTCCTGAATGTCGACACGGTCAGGATTTTTTTCCAGCACTAATACATTGACCTCCTGAGAAATCAATTTTTCTATCAGTGGCCTGAAAAAACCTACCATGCCAATGGTCTGACCAGCCTGTGGTTTGCTTAAACCCATATTGCCTGCTTCTGTGGGTAAGAAGCCTGCTCTACTCATTACATGCTGGCTAAGTGCGTTAAAGGTGCCCAGAGCTACTGCATTTAAAGCAGGGGAATCATCTGTGAGCTGTTCAATTAAATCTAAAACATTACTTTCTATAACTATTCCTTCAGGGTAAAGCTGCCAAAGCTGTTGCAGAGTCTCGTTTAAACTGGTGTAAAAGGGACCGGCGCTTCCATCCTGTAAAAATACAAAACCAAATTCGTCTGGTTTTTCTACATCATCCACAATAGCAGGTAAATGAATACTACTGACTTTGGGTATTTGAATGGATGTTGAAACTTGTCTTGCCAGTTCAATGTATTCATCAGGGAGAGTCATTTTGGTTTGGTCTTGAATTGGTTATTTGAGCGGAGCCCCCATTTTTGCTGCAGGGTGACCGGTAAGTAATTTTTATGTCGTAAACGCCTGGTGCTATGACTGACAAAAGAAGAAAATATGATGACAACTATCAGTAATAATGTCTGATTGTTTTCATTCACTACCGGAATGCACAGCAGCAGTAATATTTTAATCAGCACACTCACTCCTCTAATCTCGAACAGGGTATCAAAGCTTTCATACAGATCCAGCATAAATAGACCCAGTCCCGTGGTCACTGTGGCAATAAGCCAGGGCGTTAGTAAATTTGGCTCTATATGAAAAAAAATGCCTCCGACCAGAATGCTGATGCTTAGTAAGTGAGCGGCGCGTAAAATATTTAAAATTAATCGTCGGTGCGGAACCTGACGATAATGTTGTGGAAACAAAAGGGAGCGAATAGTGGGCATTCGAAGATTATGTACAGATATCTGGCTAAACCAATGAGTTATATCAAAGCATAACAGTATTAGGATTGGTCTAAACTAAATATTTTTTCACCACAGAGGACACGGAGAGCACGAAGGAAAATCATTAAGTAATAATGAATCAAGTTTGAATTAGTAGATTAAATAAAAGTGTATTCTCATTTATCTACTTTGTTTTCTCCAATATGGGCAAACAATGCAATGACCCAAATGCAAAAAGCAATAAAACTGGCAAATGTGGCAAGGGGTAAGACATAGGCAAGGAATCGAGATGGACTGTCCATATCGGAGAAATACCAGGAGGGCATAGCAATTACAATAATGATCAGTAAACGGGTCAACATTTCTTTAGTCGATATTTATTAAAGGCTTATTTATTGTATGCCGATCAACTGCTATTGTCATTAAAGGTGAAAGCGTAAAAAATTTTGATATAGATCATGCCTATTACATGATGATCTGCGTATAAATAAGACATCTTATTTGGATGCAGGACTCATGCTGTGAATAAGCTAAAAAGTACCACAATAGATGGTAATCAGGCAGCCGCAACGATTGCCCATTTATGCAATGAAGTCATTGCTATTTATCCTATTACACCTGCTTCTCCGATGGGTGAATGGTCTGATGAATGGTCTTCTAGAGGGCAGAAAAATCTGTGGGGTACTGTTCCTGATGTTGTAGAAATGCAATCTGAAGCCGGTGCCGCAGGAGCTATACACGGCGCATTGCAGACTGGAGCGCTCACCACCACCTTTACCGCATCTCAGGGTTTGCTATTAATGCTACCCAATATGTATAAGATTGCTGGTGAACTGACACCGACTGTTTTTCACATTTCTGCACGTTCACTAGCCTGCCAGGCGCTATCAATATTTGGGGATCACAGTGACGTGATGTCCGCCAGGGCGACAGGGTTTGCACTGCTGGCATCAAATTCTCCGCAGGAAGTTCTGGATCTGGCACTGATTTCTCAGGCAGCAAGTCTGCAAAGTAAAATTCCTGTCCTGCATTTTTTCGATGGATTCAGAACTTCTCACGAATTATCCAAACTTGATCTTATAGATACTGAATCAGTTAGAGCGATGATCAGTGATGAGCTAATTGCTGACTTTCGTTCTAGAGCCATGACACCTGAAAATCCTGTGTTACGCGGTAGTTCTCAAAACCCGGATGTATATTTTCAGGCTCGTGAAACGGTTAACCCCTTCTATCAAAAGATGCCAGATATCGTGCAACAGGTGATGGATCAGTTTGCTAACCTGACCGGGCGACAGTACCAACTGTTTGAATATGTTGGTCATCCAGAGGCTGAGAAAGTCATTATGCTGATGGGATCTGGCGCCGAAACCGCTCATGAAACAGTTGATTATTTGACCAAAAATGGTGAAAAAATCGGTATGATTAAAATTCGACTGTTTCGTCCTCTGGATGTAAAACGTCTGTTACAGGTTATACCTCTAACTGTTACAAGTATCGCTGTGCTGGATCGTACCAAGGAACCGGGTGCTGCCGGAGAACCGCTGTACAAGGATGTAGTGACTGCGTTTGCTGAACAACTATCAGATGAACAACCATTGTTTGAAAAAATGCCAAAAATTGTCGGTGGACGTTATGGACTATCGTCCAAGGAATTTACTCCGGGCATGGTAAAAGCTATTTTTGATATGCTGGCAGAACAGCCGAAGAATAATTTTACCATTGGTATTCATGATGATGTTTCATTCAGCAGTTTGTTGTGGGATGACAGCTATCGAACTGAGGCCAATAAAGAAAATTTCCAGGCTATGTTTTACGGACTGGGCAGTGATGGCACGGTGAGTGCTAATAAAAACAGTATTAAAATTATAGGTGAAAGTACCGATTTAAAAGCGCAGGGTTATTTTGTTTATGACTCTAAAAAATCGGGTGCAGTGACTGTGTCCCATTTACGTTTTGGTCCCGAAGTCATTCGTTCAACCTATTTGATTGGAAATAATGATGCTAATTTTATTGCCTGCCATCAATCGGGGTTTTTACAACGATTTAATATGCTGGATAACGCGGCTGATAATGCGGTGTTTTTATTAAATTCAACATTACCGGTTGATCAGGTATGGAATAGTTTGCCAGCAAAAATGCAGCAGCAATGTATCGACAAAAAAATTAAGCTGTATGTTATCGATGCCTACGCAGTGGCATTAAAAGCTGGCATGGGAAAACGCATCAATACCATTATGCAAACCTGTTTTTTTGCTATCTCAGGCGTATTACCGCAACAGCAGGCGATAGAGTCCATTAAGCAGGCTGTGGTCAAATCCTATGGAAGAAAAGGTCAGCGCATTGTTGATATGAATTTTAAGGCCATCGATGAAACACTGGCCTGCCTGCAACAGGTTGAGCTGGCTGAATCGGTATCCAGTCAATTTGAAATTCGCCCCCCAGTGAGTCCCGATGCACCGGAATTTGTACAAAATGTAACGGCACATATTATTGCAGGTAAGGGTGATTCTTTACCCGTTAGTGCTTTACCCGTTGATGGTACCTACCCAACGGGAACAGCGGCTTATGAAAAGCGCAATCTGGCACTGGAAATACCGGTCTGGGAAAATGATATCTGTTCCCAATGTGGTAAATGCCCGATGGTTTGCCCGCATGCTGCCATTCGTAGCAAAATATTTAATCAACAAGAACTGGATGATGCGCCGCAAAACTTTAAATCGATGCCGATGAAAGGCAAAGGTTTTGCAGAAGGTTCTTTTATCAGTTATCAGGTAGCACCGGAGGATTGTACCGGTTGTGGTTTGTGTGTGGATATTTGTCCTATCAGGGATAAATCCAATGCCAGTCGCAAAGCATTGAATATGCGTCCCATAGAACCTTTACTGGAACAGGAAAAAGAAAACTGGACGTTTTATTTACAGATTCCGGAAACTGATCGTACCGAGTTAAAAATTAACACTATCAAAGGCGCCATGGCTCTGGAACCCTTGTTTGAATTTTCCGGTTCCTGTTCCGGGTGTGGTGAAACTCCGTATGTGAAACTGGCCTCGCAATTATTTGGTGATCGTATGCTGGTGGCCAATGCGACTGGTTGTTCTTCCATTTATGGTGGTAATTTGCCGACTACGCCGTGGACCACCAATAGTGATGGCCGTGGGCCTGCCTGGAATAATTCATTATTTGAAGATAACGCAGAGTTCGGTCTGGGAATGCGTGTGGCGGCTGATAAACATAAACAGCAGGCTATAGAGTTATTGCTCGATTTAAAACCACAACTGGATTCCCAACTGGTCGATGAAATTATTGATGCTGATGAGTTATCCGAAGCGGGCATAAGTGAACAACGAGAGCGTGTAAAACATCTAAATGAAATGTTAGATCAGCTTGACTCAACCGAAGCTACTTTGCTGAAACAGTTAACCCGGTATTTATGCAGGCTGTCTGTGTGGATTATGGGTGGAGATGGATGGGCTTATGATATCGGTTATGGAGGGCTGGATCATGTTTTAGCCAGTGGTCGAAACGTGAATATACTGGTACTTGATACCGAAGTTTATTCCAATACCGGTGGACAGACGTCTAAAGCAACCCCACGGGGTGCAGTGGCCAAATTCTCTTCAGGAGGTAAAGCCACGGCTAAAAAAGATCTGGCCATGCTGGCGATGGATTATGAAAATGTGTATGTCGCTCACGTGGCCTATGGCGCTAAAGATGTACAGACTTTACGCACTTTTATTGAAGCCGAAGCCCACGATGGACCTTCTGTCATTATCGCTTATTCACCCTGCATTGCTCATGGTGTGGATTTATCCAATAACCATCGACAGCAACAGTTAGCTGTTAACAGCGGGCACTGGCCATTATTCCGTTATGATCCGGTAAAAGCGAGTCAGGGTCAAAATCCGTTACACATGGATTCAAAAGAACCTTCCATTGCGTACCGGGATTATGTGATGAGTGAAACACGCTTTAATATGCTATGGCACACTCACCCGGAAGATGCAGAGAAGTTTGTGCAACAGGCTCAACAGGAAGTAAATCATCGTTATCATTATTACAAGCAGTTATCTGAGCTGGAGTGGGATGATCAGACGACCCTGAAATCCGCGCAAGCAAAACTGGCAGACTCTAAGAACATAAAGGGGGACTCTTGATATGGATTTATCCACTCAATACATGGGACTTGATTTAAAGAATCCAATTGTGGCGTCATCCAGTCCTTTAACCTGGGCACTGGAAAGTTCGCTGGCATTACAAAAAGCCGGAGCAGCAGCCATCATTATGCCGTCACTTTTTGAAGAGCAGATAGAGCATGAACAGGCACAGCTGGATCGCTTTATTCATCAGCAATCAATCGGGCATTCTGAAACTAATGGTTTCCATCCTCAATTGACGGACTACATGGATTATCAGAATAAATACCTGAACCAGCTGGAACTGTTAAAGCGTGAACTGAGTATTCCCGTTATTGCCAGTTTGAATGGTATTAGTGAGGGAGGGTGGGTGCAAAATGCTCAGGATCTTGAACAGGCCGGTGCTGATGCTCTGGAGTTGAATATCTACTATGTTGCTGCAAATCCTGAAGAATCGAGTGCTCAGGTAGAGCAGCGATATTTGTCCGTTTTTGAGGCTGTTAAGCAATGCGTCAAAATACCTGTAGGGGTCAAGCTAACACATCAGTTCAGTGCCATTAGTAGTATGGTTAAACAACTTGAACAGGCTGGAGCTGCTGGTATTTCCTTATTCAATCGCTTTTATCAACCTGATATCGATCTGGAGACTTTACACATAGAGCCAAAACTGGAATTATCCAGTTCTTCTGAAGCTTTGTTACGTATTCGCTGGATAGCCATACTGCGTCATCAGTTATCATTATCTCTTGCGATAACAGGAGGTATGCATTCGTCAGAAGATGTTCTTAAAGGTTTGCTGGCGGGGGCTGATATTACCTGTATGTGTAGTGTTTTACTGGAAAAAGGACCTGAACACATAGGTCGAGTTCTGGAACAGATGTCCTTATGGATGATGGATAAAGAGTATGAATCGGTGAATCAGCTTAAGGGCAGTTTGAGTTATATTAATGCCGTTAATCCAGCTGCTTTCGAACGTGCGAATTATGTTGAAATTTTAAACAGTTATTCACCTGCTTCAGGTGTTCAGGTCTAAACCCAAATAGCCCTGAGCTTCAGACATTCATCTGCTCTGCTATACTATTTTTATGTCTGATTTGAACCTCCTGAGCCTGCAGCAAATTCAACAATGTTTAACTCAAAACTCTGGAGTTACTCATGATTTACCTGGATATTATGCTGAAATTGAGTGCCAACAGGCTGCCGTGTTAATTCCGTTTGTGAAAATAAAGCAGCAGTGGCATCTGCTTTTTATTCGTCGGGCATTACATCAAAATGATCAACACAGCGGACAGGTCGCTTTTGCCGGTGGAAAATTTGAAACATTTGATAATAACCTGCATAAGACTGCTTTACGTGAAGCTCAGGAGGAAATAGGAGTGTCTCCGAATGATGTGACTATTTTAGGAACACTCAACCATCATCACAGTATTAGCCGGTTTCAAATTACACCCGTGGTAGCGCATATACCCTGGCCCTATGATTTGATGCCGGATAATCAGGAGGTTGCACGTATTTTTACCATTCCGTTAAGCTGGTTAGCCAATCCGGATCATTACAAAATAAAGCAGCACCAGCATGCACGGAAGACAGCTTTTCCGGTAGTTTACTTTGATGAATTTGATGGTGAATTACTGTGGGGGGCTACAGCGAGAATGACTCTATCATTGATATCGTTGTTAAGTTGTTAAATGTCTATAAAATCCTGTTAATTAAGATATTCCTTCTATACTAGTTAATATGCTTTTATCCGGGGTTACCAGCATTTACCTGTAACTGCATAATTTCAATCAATAATGAAAGTCTGGATCATTTATATCGAAACAGAGAATGTCATTAAATTCAAACAAATCGTCAGTTTATTCAAAGACTATCAGTCGTGATCGAGTTAAATTACTGGTCTCAATATTCTGTCTGTTAAGCATATATATAATCGGTAATTACTCCGGTTTATTAGAGGGCAAAGCCCTTAGCTGGTGGACTGACTTTTCCTGGACTATTGCCGCTCTATTAGCTGCCTGGCGAAGTTATGTCACTGCCAGATTACGTCCAGTAAAACATGAACGGAAAGCCTGGTATTTATTTAGTCTGGCTGCTTTTTCCTGGTTTGTCGGCATGCTGATCTGGGATTACGACGAAATATTTGGTGGTGAACTTATCCCTTTTCCCAGTGTTGGAGACTGGTTCTTCATGGGATACGCAGTATTTTTTATAGCGGCCCTTTTTTATTATCGTACTCGAACGCCTTCCCGCAAGAATAACCTGATTCAGTTTGCTAATCTTGGGCTTATCATCAGTACTATTTTTGTACTCTGTTTATTGCTTTTTGCATCTGCTCTGGAGCAATCATCTAACCCGGTACATTATGAAATGTATGCGTTGTTTCATTCTGTATTGACAGTAATCGGCCTTGTTTTTGGTATTTACTGTTACTGGTTTTTTATCTGGTCTGAAAACAGGGCAAGTTTTCGATTGATGATAGTGTCTATATTCATATTAGCGGTAACCGAGACTCTATACGGTTTTCAGCTATTAGGTCATGATTTTGATGCCAGTAGTTATTTAAATGTTTACTGGTTACTGGCTTTTGCATTGCATTACTGGGCTGCTTTTGAACAGGATTTAGTAGTCGATTCACCTTCAGCAGCTATGGATCAGGATGAGGTGAATACTCATTCAGCCAAATATGAAGCGATATTACCAGCTTTGACCCTGTTCACTGTACTGTTTTCTCTGTATCTATTTAAAGATCAACTGGAAAATGTTTTTCCAATTTTACTGGTGCCCGGCTTAGCCTTTGGATTGTTTCTTGCGCTTAGAGAATGGTCAACTCATAGCCTGGAATCCTCTTTTCTACAGAAGCTAAAAACCTCGAATACTCGACTGCATGCCGTACAAAAAATGGCTCAAATTGGTCACTGGGAAAGAAATCTATCTACGGATAAAGTGACCTTTTCTACTGAAATTTTCAATATCTTTGGGATGGATCATCAAGATTCAAGCAAGTTTGATGATGTTTTTGTTGATATTCTTCATCCGGATGATAGAGACAAAATAAAACAGGCTGTAATAGATTGCCGTGCAAAACATAAACCTTACCAGCAACTGGAATATCGAATAATAAAACCTGATGGCAGTGAACATACTTTATTTAGCCAGTCTAAAATTGTGTATGGGGATAAAGGAGAGGAAATTCGTCAGGAAGGGTTTGTTCAGGATATTACCCAGCAAAAAAAGAATGAAACTCAATACAAAAATCTATTGCATGATTCCCATGAACGGGTAAAGGAATTGCAATGTATTCATGGTATTGCAGAAATCATTAAGTCTCACCGTAATCAGGAAGATATTTTTCGGGGTGTCGTCAAGCTCATTCCTCCGGGTTGGCAATTTCCAGAGATCACCAGAGCCAGAATTATTTTTAAAAACAGGGAGTATGTTTCTGAAAAATTTAAGGAAACTGAGTGGGTTCAAAAAAGTGAAATAGATATTCAGGGAAAAATAGAAGGAAGTATTCAGGTTTTCTATACTGATAAATGCCCAGAGCTGGATGAAGGGCCATTTTTAAAGGAAGAGCGGAACCTGATAGATACCATAGCGAAGAGCATCAGTGAGGCCATTGAGTTAAGTGTTGCAGAGAATGAACTCAGGAAGCTTTCCAGAGCTGTGGAATCCAGTTCATCAGCTGTCTATATTACGGATCTTAGCGGTACTATAGAATATGTGAACCCCAAGTTTAGTGAAATAACCGGCTATACAAGGGAAGAAGGTATTGGTCAAAATCCACGTTTTCTTAAATCGGGAGAAACTCCGGAAACGCTTTATGCCGACCTCTGGAGCACCATTACCTCTGGAGGTGAATGGAAGGGAGAAATACATAACCGCAAAAAAGATGGTAGTTTTTACTGGGCTCATGATTCTATATCCGGGGTCAGAAATGCCTCTGGAGACATCACCCATTACATCTGTATCCAGGATGATGTGACCCATGAATTCGAAATGACAGAAAAGCTGAGCTACCAGGCTTCTCATGATATCTTGACCGGCTTAATAAACCGCTATGAGTTTGAACGGCGAATAGAAAGGTTGATTTCAACTTTACCTGATGGAAAAGATGAACATGCGCTGTTTTTTATGGACCTTGACCAGTTTAAAGTTATTAATGATACCTGTGGTCATACCGCCGGAGATGAACTGTTACGTCAGCTGGCCAGAGAAATGCTGGTTGTGGTCAGAAAACGTGACACGCTGGCTCGCCTTGGTGGTGATGAGTTTGGCGTGCTCATGGAGCATTGCTCACTGGAACAGGCTCATCGTGTCGCTGAAATGTTACTCAACTGTATTCAAAACTATCAATTTAGCTGGAACGGGCAGAACTTCCGGGTTGGTATTAGTATAGGACTGGTAGCTATAAAGAGTCAGTCATCGAATTTAACTGAATTACTTCAACAGGCTGATGCAGCCTGTTACATGGCCAAGGATTTAGGCAGGAATCGTATTCATGAGTTTCACCTTAATGATACTGAACTGGCACAGCGTCATGGTCAGATGCAATGGGTGGGGCGTATTAATGAAGCGCTGCAACAAGATCATTTCAGATTATTTGCCCAGCCTATAGTGCCCCTGAAAAATAGTTCGGGGGAACATTATGAGATTCTACTCAGGATGAAGGGTCGTGATGGTGAAATTATTCCTCCGGGAGCATTTCTACCTGCAGCTGAACGGTTTGACCTAATTGAAAAAATAGATGACTGGGTGGTCAATCATACTTTTTCTTTGTTGGCTTCAAACCCTGAGTTTGTAGAAAAAATTCATTTTGTTTCGATTAATCTTTCCGGCCCGTCTCTGACCAATACTGATCTGATGGAAACCATTATGTCTCTGTTCAGAAAGACAGAAATACAGCCGGAAAAAATTTGCTTTGAAGTCACTGAGACCGTTGCGATTTCTAATTTGAATGCAGCAATCAGTTTTATGACTATCTTAAAATCAATAGGTTGTCGTTTTGCTCTGGATGATTTTGGTAGCGGCTTATCATCATTTGCCTATTTAAAAAACCTGCCGGTCGATTACCTGAAAATTGATGGAGTATTTGTTAAAGACATAGTGGATGACCCGATTGATTATGTGATGGTGAAATCGATTCATAATATTGGTCAGGTAATGGGCATGGAAACGATTGCAGAGTTTGTAGAAAATGATGAAATTATTGACCTTTTAAATATTGTTGGTATTAACTATGCGCAGGGATATGGAGTAGGAAAGCCTCAATCATTTGATGATTTACTTAAAGCAGATTAGTTCTGGAATTCATAGGATTATAAAGATTAATAGCTTTGAAGGGTGCGCCTTGCGCACCAATGAGTTTTAGTGCCAAACCAATGGTGCGCACGGCGCACCCTACAAAATACTCACAAAAGTTATGCTCCAAATGATGGATTTTTAATCCATGTCGGGTTCTTCTCTAAGTTCTTCAGAATAGTCTGAAAGTTGTTTCTCTTCTATATCCAGTAAATAAGCCAGATCAGATGTTCTATAACAAATTTGGGTTACCAGTTTATCGATATCTTCTTCTGAGTTCAGGCCTGATTCTAAACTGAGTAATATGGAGGCTTTAATACCTTTTCTAAAAGATGCTTCGGCATTTTTTGCTGTCACGATATCTTTAGCTGTCAGGTATGAAGTTAATATATCCTGAGCAATATCCAGTGTTACACCTAGTTTTAGTGCTAATTCTTTGGCTCCCTTTTTTGCAGATACAATTTTCTCGATAGTATCTATATCTTTGGGCATGTATTTATCAAACCGTTTATTTACGCCAAGGTGATCAGCATAATTTGCATAACTGTAAGCAAATGTTTCAGCTGCTAATAACTGTTTTTTAGACATTCTTTCGTATTTCATTTCTAATGCTCTTGATGTTTTCAAGGTTTAAAATGTACTGCAGATTCAGTCAGGAAAAGTTTCATCAATTGTTTTGAGTGACCTTAGAAATAAACCCAGGCCACCCACCGTAAGCACTAATATGGTGATTAAATCGAAAGCACTCATATGGCGGAAGGTAAATTGTAATGAAGAAATAACACCGAAAATTAAAGCAACCAGCGAGCCCGATGCCAGCAACCAGCCTATAAAATTTTTACTGTTATAAAAAACCATTCCGGTGCCGATCATAAAAGGGATCAGAATCATTCCACTGGTAATGCCGTATCGCCCGAAACCATAAAGGCGCAACCCTAAGCCGAAGTGAGAGGTGACGGTAATGGCATTGAGCAAAAGATATAAGCCACCACTTAACATGATAAAACCAATAAAAAATTGGCCAATACCACCTGATGTTCCACCTGCTCCTCGCATATATTATCTCCAGATTATTAAATAGTAGGGAGAAATATTAACCTGAATTTACCGGTCTGGCTATGTTGAATAGCGTTAGTTATTTGAATCCAAAGTGGCAAACATTTCGTCGTACAGATCCCAGGCTATCTGGGCATCTTTTTTATCAATTTTCGAGATGATATTTCCCACGCTGATCATCACGTAATCACCAGTTTGCAAGTTATCTTCGAGCATTAATAATAAGCTGGCTTTGCGTTTTATACCGCGGGCTTCACAGAGGGCACTGTAACCATTTATCTGTTTGATTTGCATGGGTATTCCCAGGCACATGAGGGGATCCATAATGGGTTATCAATATGTTTTAGACTATAGCGCGTTTAATTTTAAAAGCGTTGATCTGGATCAAACCTGAAAAATCCACATAATCTATACTGCTTTTATCATAATATTACTTTGTGGTGACCAGATGAAAGAAATACGAACACTGGTACTAGGTATAGGTAATACACTATTGACCGATGAAGGTGTAGGCGTTCATGTGGTCAATCACCTGCAACAGCAAAAAATATCCCCCACTGTTTCCTCTGATGTCACCTTCATGGATGGTGGCACTCTCAGTTTTACACTTGCCGAGCCTATCGAGTCCTGTGACCAACTCATCGTTATTGATGCATCTGAAATAAAGACTCACCCAGGTGATGTTAAGGTATTTGAAAATGATGAAATGGATACGTTCATCACCACTGGTAACAAAAAAAGTGTACACGAAGTAACCCTGGTGGATGTCATGTCTATCGCCATGTTATCCGGGAATTTACCAGAAAAACGAGCCTTAGTGGGTATCCAGCCAGATAACCTGGACTGGGGTAATGAACCTACAGAAGCGGTACAACAGGCAATTCCAGTTGCCTGCCAGCATGTTAATACTCTGTTGCAAAGGTGGCAGGTATGAATCCCTCAAAGTTAGCCATTGAAATCCCTTTAGAAATCGCCGAGCCAACTACAGGCATGGTTCAGGCTGTTCTAAGAGAATTGCTTGAACATGTTGAATTATTGATTAAGTCCGGTCAACAGCATGTTATCGATTTAACCAGTTTACCACTGAATGACAGTGATAAAAGAGAACTCAAAAATTTATTGGGGAAAGGTGAAGTATCGATCACTTTATCAACCCTTGGTGATAGCAAGATTTTTGAAACTGGTATTAATGGTATCTGGTGGATTAAACATTTCAATCCGAATGAACAGTTACTTGCAGAGTTGATTGAAATAACCACCATTCCAGAAATTATTAAAAGTCATCCGGACGATATTGAACAGGCAGCCTTTGAATTAAAAAAGCTCATTGAAAATAATGAATCAGGAGAAGAGGTATGAGTGATAACAGACAACAGTTAGCTGGTGAATTGCAGCGTCACGGCATCAGCAGGCGAACGTTTTTGAAATTCTGTACCAGTATGGCATCGGCCATGGCATTAACACCTGCCGCCGCTGCAGAAATGGCCGAGAAACTGGTCAAAATCAAACGTCAGTCGGTCATCTGGTTATCGTTTCAGGAATGTACCGGCTGTACAGAATCCATTACACGCGCTGATAAACCCAGTCTGGAGAGTTTGATTTTTGACTTCATCTCACTTGATTATCATCATACTTTACAGGCGGCATCGGGTGATGCTGCTGAACTGGCTCGTGAACAGGCCATGCATGATAACGCAGGAAAATATATCCTGGTCGTCGATGGCTCAATACCTCTTAAAGATGGAGGGGTTTATTCCACCATTGCCGGCATGACCAACCTGGATATGCTGAAACAGGTAGCCAAAGGTGCTGCAGCCATCGTGGCCATTGGTAGTTGTGCAGCTTTTGGGGGTTTACCCAAGGCTTCTCCTAACCCCACCGGAGCGGTTTCAGTTTCCGATATTATTCATGACAAACCGATTATAAATATTCCAGGCTGTCCCCCAATTCCTGTGGTAATGACCGGGGTGCTGGCTCATGTACTGACTTTTGGTATCCCTGAACTTGATGACATGGGACGTCCCAAAGCATTTTATGGCGATACTATTCATGATCGCTGCTATCGCAGACCTTTTTATGATCGTGGGGAATTTGCAAAAAGTTTTGATGATGATGGTGCTCGAAAAGGCTGGTGCCTGTATGAGCTGGGCTGTAAAGGACCCACCACTCACAACGCCTGCGCCACTGTAAAATGGAATAACGGTACCTCATTTCCAATTCAATCCGGTCATGGTTGTCTGGGTTGTTCTGAACCGGATTTCTGGGATGCAGGTGGATTTTATAAAGCGATTTCAACCGGTATCGGCAAACCCGGCCAATGGGCGACCGGCGCTTTAGCGGCGGGTGCGGCGGCAGGTTTGGCTTCAGCCTACTTGAATAAGGTGACTAAGTCGAAAGCCGAGAAAGATCACCAGGAAGTAACCCTTGAAGATATGGGAGGCAAACATGAATGAAATTGAACTGTTGAACTGGGCTCGAGGTCCAGGTCTGGCGTATGCCACTATTATTATGGTTTTTGGTTTGACATTAAGGGTATTTGAGATTCTTTCTCTTGGTCGAGCTGAGGAACTGGCTGAGGTTAGAGGTTCTGGAGTGTCCGATGGATGGAAAATGATTTTTAAACGTTCATTGCCTGAACCGAGACATTGGAAGCTTATTACAGCATCTTATATTTTTCATGTTGGGCTGCTTGTAATTATTTTCTTTTTTATTCCGCATACCCAGTTTTTCAGGGATGTATTTGGCGTGTTCTGGAGTGGCTGGCCAAATTATGTTATCGACTTTTTCACGGTGCTGAGTATTGCTGCCATGATGTATACGCTTGTTTCCAGGTTTGTTGATCCTACTCGACGTATTCTGAGTAAGATGTCCGATTATTTTGCCTGGGTCGTTACTTTTTTACCGTTAGTAACCGGTTACATGGCTTTTCATCGACTGGGTATGGATTACACCACGATGTTAGCAGTGCATATTCTCTCAGTGGAGTTATTAATGATATCTCTGCCGATCAGTAAATTAACCCATGCAATTACTTTCACTATGGCACGTTACTACACAGGATCGAGTAATGGTCGCAGGGGGATTCAGTCATGAGTACTTCATTTGAACAAGGTATAAACACTTTAAAACAAGTGATTGATGCACCCATAGCTGCATATTTCTCCAGCTGTACAAATTGTGGATTATGCTCCAGAGCCTGTATTTTTTATACAGAAACTGAAAATCCAAAATACACCCCGATTAGACGTGTTGAGCCAATGCGCAGAATATGGGAGCAGGAATTTACGCTGGTAGGTAAAGCTAAAAAAGCACTGGGTCTTTCTAAAGAAGTTACCGAACAGGACTTAAAGGACTGTGTAGAGCTGGCCTTTGAAAGCTGCACAACCTGTGGTCGTTGTAGCATGGTTTGTCCGGTTGGTAATGATATTGTTTATATGATTCGTCGCATGCGTGAAGGTTTGACTGCTGCGGGACTGGCTCCAAAATCCCTGCAAGATGCAGCCGTAAGAACTATGGAGAAAGGCAGCGTCATGGGTTTTCCAATGAAAACTCTTGAAGCAATGGTGAAAGCTGCAGAAAAAGAAACCGGTATTGAAATAAATATTGATAAACCGGATGTTGATTATCTGTTGCTATTATCTTCTGCTGAAGTTATGCAGTTTAATGAAATAATTGCCTCTCTGGCACAAATATTTAAAGAAGCTGGTGTTAGCTGGACTTTTAGTTCCATTGCACATGAAGCGGGTAACCCAGGTATGCATATGGGAGCTTCTGAAATTGAAGCACAGATGATAAATAGAATTGTTCAGGCAGCTGAAGAGTTGAATATTAAAAATGTCATCAGCCCTGAATGTGGCCATGCTTATATGGCTATTCGCTGGGAAGGCCCGAATGTCATTGGTCGCCCATATCCTTTCAAGGTTTATCATATTATTGAAGTACTGGATAAACTCAGGGAGCAGGGCAAGCTAAAAACAACCGGCTGTGAATTAGAAAGAATTACTTTCCATGATCCCTGTCAGGCTGCACGTCGAGGAGGTGTCAATCAACCTCAACGTAACCTACTGAATATGGTGTCATCAAATTTTATTGAAATGAAAGATAGTCAGGCATGCAACTGGTGCTGTGGAGGTGGAGGCGGTGTGAACACCATTGAAAAAGCTGAACCACTGATGAAGAAAGTGTTCAATCGCAAAAGAAACCAGATAGAAGAGCTGGATGTTACAACCGTCGTTACCATGTGTGCGACCTGTCGTAATACACTCGAAGAAGGTATCGAAAACAACAACATGAATGTTCAGGTACTTGGCCTGACCGAACTGGTTGCCAATCACCTGTTGAAGGAGAAAAAATCATGAGCGAACGTGTAGTCGTTGACCCTATCACGCGAATTGAAGGGCATTTACGTATCGAAGCTGAAACTGATGCCAGTGGCAACATCATTGGTGCCTCCAGTGCTGGCACCATGGTTCGTGGCATTGAGTTAATTTTGAAAGGTCGTGATCCGCGTGATGCCTGGGCATATGCACAACGTATCTGTGGTGTTTGCACTTTGGTGCATGGTATTGCGTCGGTACGAAGTGTTGAAAATGCACTCAATTATCAAATTCCAGCTAATGCTCAACTGATCAGGAATTTGATGATAGCCGCTCAATATGTGCATGACCATGTGATGCATTTTTATCACTTACATGCACTCGACTGGGTCGATGTAGTGTCTGCTTTAAAAGCAGATCCTAAAGCGACTTCGGCTCTGGCACAGTCGTTGTCTAAATGGCCAAAATCATCCCCCGGTTACTTTTCTGATGTGCAAAAGAAGATTAAGGATTTTGTAGAATCAGGTCAGCTAGGAATTTTCACTAATGGTTACTGGGGACACCCAGCTTATAAATTACCACCTGAAGCTAATTTAATGGCTGTGGCTCATTATCTGGAAGCTTTATCCTGGCAGCGTGAAGTAGTGAAAATTCATACTATTTTTGGAGGTAAAAATCCGCACCCTAATTTTCTTGTGGGTGGAGCACCTTCACCCATCAGTGGAGTCTCTGGTGATATGGGAGCGACTGCACTGAATATTCTGGGACTACAGGAAGTAAGCAACACGATTACTAAAATGATGGACTTTGTCGATAATGTGTACGTTCCGGATACTATTGCAATAGCGGGATTCTACAAAGACTGGTTCAAGCGAGGAGCAGGAGTGCGCAATTTCATGACCTTTGGTGATATGCCTGAAACAAGCATGGATGATCCTTCGAGCTATTTCATTCCAGGTGGTGTCATACTCGATCGTAATTTGAGTAAAATCCATCCGTTGGATTTAAATGATCCAGAGCAGGTTAAAGAATTTATTGCGCACTCCTATTATGATTATTCTGCGGGTAAAGAGGCTGGTCTACACCCTTATGATGGCGAAACAAACCTGAATTACACGGGTCCTAAACCTCCTTATGATTTTCTCGATATTGAAAATAGTTACTCCTGGATGAAGTCACCACGCTGGAAAGGTCAGCCGATGGAAGTAGGGCCACTGGCGCGTGTTTTGATGTTATATGCCAGCGGTCATGAGCCTACACAAAATTTAACCAATAGTGTTTTAAAGAAACTGGATGTGCCCATTGATGCATTGTATTCAACGCTGGGTAGAACAGCAGCTCGAACACTGGAAACCAAGCTAATCGGCGATAAAATGCAGAGCTGGCTGGGTAAATTAATTGGTAATATTAAAGCGGGTGATTTGAGTGTGCACAACACTGAGTTTTGGGAACCTTCTAGCTGGCCTTCAGAAGCTAGAGGTGTGGGCTTTATGGAAGCTCCCCGTGGCGCACTGGCGCACTGGATAGTCATTAAGGATGAGAAAATAGCCAACTATCAGGCAGTTGTACCGTCAACCTGGAATGCTGGACCTCGAGATGTCGATGGACAGGATGGTCCTTACGAAGCAGCGTTAACAGATAATCATCAACTGCATGATCCTAAACAGCCGATTGAAATTCTGCGTACCATTCACAGTTTTGACCCCTGTATTGCCTGTGCAGTGCATGTCACTGACCCTGAAGGAGATGAACTGGTTAAGGTAAAAGTAAGGTGATTATCGGGTGACCAGTTGGTTGTTAACAATATTTACTGGAGAAGTGTATTGATACTAAACTGATAATAAGTATTGATGGATATTAATTATATTTCTCACAAAAGGACAGAATTATCTGTTAGCTGTTTTCTGTCAACTATAATTGATTTTACCAGTTGAATTTTCCTGAGGACGATATCCTATTTTTCTTTACAGGCAGTTTTTAGTTAGGTTAGTGAGAAATTATTTTGTCTTATTTAGCCTGTTAATTACTTTTCCAACACTGGGAAATGCTACTGTTTCTATTGCTGAAGTAAATCAGGCTACCCGACATCTGGATTTAACCCCCCATATACAAGTGTTTATTGATAATGAACATGCTTATAGCATTGAAGATATTATAAATAACGAAAAGCTGGAATTTATTGATTTAACAGAATCAGGCAATAGTTTTGGCTTTAGTAAATCAGTTTACTGGATAAAATTTTCTATTATTGTAGCTGAGCCTTTGCAGAAAGCTTTACTCTTGGAATATAAATATCCCTTGCTTGATAAGCTAACCTTCTTTTTTCCGGATAGTTCTGGAAATTTAAAAAAAACTACTACGGGTGATAGCTTACCGTTTATAAAAAGAGAACTTGATTACAGAAGTTATCTGTTCCATTTATACCCTGTCACCGGGCAGCAGCAAACCTATTATATGCGCCTGGAAACAGAAGGTTCAATGCAGATACCTGTTTCTTTGTGGGTAGCTTCTGACTTTATTGAGCATGTTGATTTCGTCAATATTTCAATCGGAATTTACTATGGAATTATGATGTTACTGATCTTTGTAGCATTTGTTGCCTTTTTATTTTTACGAAATGTTTTATACCTCTATTACTCGCTCTATCTATTAAGTTTTTTGATGTTTCAATTTTCAGTAGATGGTTTTAGTTATCAGTATCTTTGGCCTGACTTACCTCAATGGACTAGTCGAGCAACCGTTTTTTTCATTGGCACGAGTGTTTTCTTCGCAATGTTATTTACTGGTAGCTTTCTTCGAATATGGAATTATCATCAGTATATTAAATGGTTATTTTTTCTGACAATGGGCCTGGCCATAGTCAGTATGTTTTTGAGTGTGTTTGGTAATTATGCTTTTGCAGTAAAACTAGCTGCTTTTACAGGTGTATTAATACCCCCTGTTATATTACTAGGATCTTTTAGTTCAATTAAAAAAGGTTACAAACCGGCACTGATTTTACTTTCTGGCTGGAGTATCTATCTAATCGGTGTATATATTTCCGGGCTCGTTTACTTAGGGTTGATTGAAAGTTATTTCTTTACTCGTAACTCTGTTCAATTGGCTTCAGTAGTTGAGGTTTTATTATTAGGTTATGCTTTGATAGAACAGGTTAGAGTATTAAACAGGGATAAAGAGTCTGCCACAGTTTCTGCAAATAAATATTTACGGCAATTAAATGAAGGGCTTGAATCTCAGGTGGCAGAACGTACCAGAGAATTAAAAGAAAAAAATGATCTACTCAGTGATCTGGCTTTGCATGATAGTATGACTGGTCTGCTGAATCATAATGCTTCCATTAAACAGCTCAAAATAATGACTTCAACTGCTCTTCGTTATGAACGTGATTTAGCTGTTGTAATGATTGATATTGATCACTTTAAGCAAATTAATGATCAATACGGTCATCCTGCCGGTGATACCGTGATTGTAGCAATTGCAAATATTCTTAAGAATTCATTGAGAGAATCAGATGGTTGTGGCCGTTATGGAGGAGAAGAGTTTATATTGCTTTTACCGGAAACACAGGGTGAATATGCACTTGAGCTTGCAGAGAGTATTCGATTGAAAATAATGGAAATTAAAATTGATGAAGTTGATGAGAAACAGTTATCTGCCAGCTTTGGAATAGCTGCATTTGATAGGGAAAATTCAACAGCTGATATAATTTGTGATGCAGACAAAGCACTTTATAAAGCAAAGGAAAATGGTCGCAACCAGGTTGTCCTGTTATAACCTGAAATTAAAAATAAAATGCAGCAGCACTGCCGCATAAAGTCATGATAAAAAGGAACCACTTTAAAGTTTCAGCTTTCGCTTTTATGGCAAGCTTTACGCCGTGATGTGCGCCTAACATCATGGTCGATGCCAGTATCAACCCGGGAATCCAGGCGACCTGATCGCGTAAAATAAATACAAACAATGCAATGCTGGTAAAGCCTAACGTACACACCAGTTTCAGAGCGTTTGATTTAATCAGATCATATCTTAAGGTGCCGGCTAAAGCGATAATTAGTACAAATCCGACGCCTGCCTGTACAAAGCTACCATACAGACCGGACAAAAATAACATCATCCAGGAAGAGGGGGTCTGACTAACTCTATTTGGAATGGTGCCAGGCTCAGGCATGACGATGGAAGGTCTAATCAGAATTATTAAAGACAAACTGATCATGGTTGTTAGCAGTATGGGTTTAAGATAGGTAACAGGTGCATAGGAAGCAGCCAGAGCACCTATGATGCCGCCAACTGTTAATGGGATGAAAATACCTTTGATATCAGTTAAAGGCAGTTCTCCGTGACCGTGAAATGCCTTAGCTCCCCAGATTGCCTGTAGGAAAACCCCCACTCTATTAGTCGCATTTGCAACATCGGCGGGTAAACCCAAAATCATTAATGCAGGTAAAGTCAGGTTTGAGCCACCTCCGGCCAGTGTATTAATAATGCCGGCAATATAACCCAGAATTAATAAAACTGTGATTTGAAAAAATTCAAATTCCATTGTTAATCAATCGTTGTGTCCAATATTTAACGTTGGGTGTGCACGGCACACTCTACAAGTTGCTGGTAAGCAGTCTCTTATCTTTTAGCAATAATTGTCAATGCTTTACCGGTTAAAGAAACTAATTGTTTAAATTGAAGAAAGGTATTTTCATCGATTGGCGTGGTAGATTGGCTACGATCGGCATAAATAATACCGATTGGCTTTTCAGCTATAAAAAGTGACATAGCCAGAAAATCTGATGTCATTATGTTGGCCAATAAACTTTTTGGAATGATGTGTTCATATTTTTTAAAATTACTTTTATTAATCCATATAGCCTGAGGTTTATTAAGTAAAATTTTGAGTAAACCTGCTTTTGATACTTCTATCTGATATTGTCTAAAAGGAGCTTCTTTCTCCAGGCCAACAGACATTCTGTTGAGTAATTTTTGTTTGTTTTTGGCAAGCAGTAACAAGCTAACCTTACTCAGGGAAAAGTCTTTATGTATGCCATTCAGGCAGCAGTTTAAGATAGTAGACTGAGATGTACTGTGCTGTTTTACAAGTTGCTTCATGCGGTTGAAAATATCGTCTTCTTTTACCGTTTTTTTCGCTGGTTTATCTTTGATAGAAATTTGATCTGGTTTTATTTGGTCAGATTGAACAGGTTTTTTATCTATTGCCGGTTTTACGCTTGTTGTTTGTTTAAGGGCTGCAGGGAAATCTTCCGGTGGAGGTGTCCAGGCTTTATCCTGTATTAAGATGAGACGACTTGCTGCTTGCCATGCATCTGGAATAATAGATTTTCTTGCTTCCATGATGGAGATTTGATGGAATTTTGCAGTAACCATATCGACAGGTTGCTGTAAAAAATCTGCAAATTGCTGGAAGCTTTCCTGTTGATTTTTTGTGTACCATCCGTGTTCACTCTGATGACAGAGTTTTGCGATAAAATACAGCAGCTTTTCTTTTTGATCATTACTGTTTTTATGCGGTTGAGAGTTAATAATGATTTCTGGCAGATTTAACTGCTGGCATAAAACTTCAGTTAATTGCGGGAAACTGAAACCAAAATGTTTTGCTTCATCCCCATATGAACTACCTGAACAGACATAATTTAAATAGTGATCAAAGTCGTAAACACAACACAGTGCTTCACCTGCATAAGTTAATAATGCGCATGCTGTTAATTGATCAATATTCGGATAACCATTTTCACTAGCCCATTCGGCTACCTGTACTTCATTGTGGTAACTGCGGCTCATGATCTGACGAAAAAGAAATAACTGGTGAGGTTTGTCCAGTATGTTTTTGGCTACGCTAAACTCTTTCAATAGAGTATGGGTTACCTGGTCTCCTAATAGCGCAATCCCTGATTTTGTCGATGAGACAATCTCCCTGCCAGTGTTACCACCTCGATTGGCATTAACCTTTTTCAGAATTGCCAGTGATAATCCGGGGTCGGTTGCGGTAAAAGAAACTATATCCTGAGATCTATTTTCCTGTTCCAGTAACTCAATAATTTCATGATGAGTATGATTGATTGCAGGGATGGTGTCAGAGTGGTTTTGTAGCCAGTTTTGTGCCTTTGAAATTGACATATGACTATTAGCTATTCTGGCTTAGGTGTTTTCTTCAAATCTGGCTGCACCCAGTGACTTCAACTGTTTTCGGTGCACATGTTTTACCAGTAGCTCGCGATCAGCTTCGTGAATGTGTTCGAAATCCAGAGAAATTGTATATTTATCCTGATTGTTGTCCTGGTGGTTGCACTCGATGACTTTGGCAAAAGTTACTATTTTTTGCTGACTGGGTAAAAGGAGTAAATTTAACTCAACAATATCGCCCACATTGACCTGTTCATCAGAAATAAAAGATATGCCCTGCGCACTGATGTTTACAGGTATTTCTCTAGTGGAAAAGTTATCTTCATCGGTTAAAATTTTATCTGTTAACAGGTCTAGTTGTTCCTGTAATACTGATAAATAACGCCCTAATTCAGGCATTTTATTTTTTATGTGCTGTAGGTCTGCCTGGTGCTGTTCGAGTTTGAAGTTGAACTCATTTCTCAGAGAAAACTGGTGCTGATCATTCCAGAAGCTCTCCAGTCTTTGTTCAAGCTCCTGCTTTTCTATAACCTGAGATTTAAGACCTACTATGTCTTCTATTCTAAAAAAACGTCGACGCTCGTCGCTCATAATTATTGTTCCTGTACAAAATCTACGTTATTAGCAGGTGAATCCATCATGATAGATTCTGTATTACCATGTAATACGCTGATTTCTACTCTGCGGTTTTGTGCCCTGTTTTCCCAGCTATCGTTAGGAACCAGTGGCTGGTTGTCTGAGTGAGCTCTAATTTCCATACGTTCAGGGTCTATATCACCTTGCTGTATAAAAAAATGTACCACAGTGGCTGCGCGTTTAGCAGAAAGATCCCAGTTGGATCGAAACTGTTTAGTTTCTATAGGAATATCGTCAGTATGACCTGAGATTATGAATAGACCATCACGTTGATTTAATACGGCAGCTATTTGTTTGAGTATAGGTTCAAATTCGGATTTAAGACTCGCTTTACCTGAACCAAATGAGCCCTTTTCCCTGATCCGAATTAATACTCTATCTGCAAAGGCTTCGATTTCAAGCAGTCCGTCGCCAATGGCTTCTGCCAGCTCTTTCTGTAATTCTTCGGCTTCTTCTTTTGCCATTTGTTCGGCATGTTGAGCGGCTATGGCTTCAGCTTCTGCTAGTGATTGATCATTACGGCTGGTGGAATCGGTGTAGTCCAGGTTTGTTTTAGTATCATCTGTGGTTTTTTCCCGCATAATTTCTAGCGGTGTAATTTCAATCGGTTTTCCTGGGCTGTATTGCTGGGCTATTACACTGGTACCTTTGGGTATCTCTGTGGCTTTGACATCACGCTGCACACCAAATGCATTTTTCATTGCACCGGCGACCTGTTTGTACTTCAGTACGTCCATCTCGGCAAAAGATAATAACAGTACAAAAAAGCACATTAACAGTGACATTAAATCTGCGAAGGTGGCAAGCCAGGGTGGCAGACCTTCTTCACAGACTGGACATTCGCATTCTTCACTCATGATTTATCTTCCGATCAATCATCTGTTGGACGTTTGTTTTCGGGTAGGAACGCATTCAGTAATTGCTGCATAACACGTGGATTGGTTCCGTCCTGAATAGAGGATATAGATTCCAGTATCAGTGACTTGTTAAGTTTTTCCGATTCTGCGATTAGAATTAGTTTTTCAGAGAGTGGAGAAGCAAAAGCATTCGCAATGACTGCACCGTATAAAGTCGTTAAAAGAGCAACGGCCATAGCGGGACCAATGGCAGCAGGGTCGCTCATATTGGCTAACATTTGAACTAGACCGATGAGTGTACCAATCATACCCATTGCTGGAGCATATACCGCCATGGCTTTAAACATATCGGCACCCTTGGCATGTCGTTGAATGGTCAGGTTGATATCTTTGGACAGTAAATTGTTAACAATTTCAGGGGAATGGCCATCGATGCACAGGCCAATGCCTTTTTCCAGAAAGCTATTACTTATTTCACGACCTTCCAGAGCGAGCAGGCCTTCTTTTCGGGCTATATTAGCCATTTCAACAGCTTCTTCGATGAGTGTGGCAGGGTTATCCATTTTATACATGAATCCTTTCATGCCGACTTTAAACGAACCTAAAAAGTCAGCCAGAGTCACTCTCATCAATGTTGCACCCAATGTACCACCTACAACAACTAAAATAGAAGGTACGTTTACAAAAATGATGAATGGGCCTCCCATCATAATGGAAGAGGCAATGATACCGAAGGCGAGGATAATACCGACCAGACTTGCTATATCCACTTTTTAGAAGCTCCTGAATAGAAATTTGTTTTTTTAGATTGTAGTAGATTTTTTGAGGGAATTGGAATTATTCTTGCTACTTAGGTTTATTTTTTCTGACTTAGCTCATGGAGGGAACTAAATTAGTTATTTTGGTCTATATTTTTAGTTTTATTAAATTTGATCGTTAGTTTTAATAGTTTGATAGATGTTTACGAAGCCGGTTAATTTTGACTTAAGTCATTTTTCATTGAGCATTATCTCCTACAATAACTTGCTTTAATTACCGCTAAATTCAGGAAAATACATCATTATGGTGCATAAGTTAGATTTTGATCCGGGTCTGATCAAGAAATATGATAAATCAGGGCCGCGTTATACTTCTTATCCAACTGCACCTCAGTTTTCTACTGAGTACACTGCCGATACATTAAAAAGCTGTATCGAACGGAGTAATAGAGAAATTATTCCAGCTCCGTTATCGCTGTATATCCATATTCCTTACTGTGACACGATTTGCTATTACTGTGCATGTAACAAAATTATCACCAAAAATCATACAGTAAGTAACGAATACCTTGATTTGCTTGAAGCTGAAATGCAAATGATTTCACCCTTGTTCGACAAGGATAGAGAGCTTGAGCAATTGCACCTCGGTGGGGGCACGCCAACATTCCTAAATGATGAGGAATTGATGGATTTGATTCGTCGTATTGAAGATAATTTCACGTTTGCAAAAGATTGTGAAATGTCGATCGAGATTGATCCACGTAAGGTATCCAATGAAACTCTGGAGTTACTGACCAATATCGGTTTTAACCGGATAAGTCTGGGTGTGCAGGATTTTGATGAGAAGGTTCAGCTAGCTGTAAACCGGGTTCAAAGTTATGAATTAGTGCGTGATCGACTGGAAACTTGCAGAAGGTTAAATATTAAATCTATTAATATGGATTTGATTTATGGCTTACCTTTTCAGTCAGTTGAAACTTTTGAGCGAACGCTTGATAAAGTAATTGAACTAAGGCCTGACCGGCTGTCAATTTTTAATTATGCTCATTTACCTGAACGTTTTAAACCGCAGAGAAGAATCAATGATGAAGATTTACCTACTCCTGCAGAGAAGTTAAAAATCTTTGAACTAACCATGAATAAGCTGCAGGAAGCAGGTTATGTTTATATTGGCATGGATCATTTTGCTCTGGAGGATGATTCAATGGTGAAAGCTCAGCAGGAAGGCTCTTTGCAGAGAAATTTTCAGGGGTATTCAACACATGCGCATACTGACCTGGTAGCCATAGGCGTGAGTTCCATCGGTTCTATATTCGATAGTTACAGTCAGAATAGTAGTAATATTGATGATTACCGGGAAATGGTATTGGCTGGTAAATTACCGATTGTTCGAGGGCTCGTGATGAATAATGATGATTTGTTACGAAAGCAGGTAATCAATCAGTTGATCTGTCATTTCGATCTGGAGATTACGAAATTTGAAGAGCAATGGAATATAGACTTTAAAGAGTATTTTAAATCAGAAATGAAGCAACTGGATCTGATGGTAGAAGATGGACTGGTAAAGGTTGATGAAAAGTCTATCAAGGTTGAAACAAGAGGGCGCTTGTTAATTAGAAATATCTGTATGGTATTTGATAATTACCTTAAAGATAATGTGGTTAAGTTTTCCAAAGTTATATAGATTTTATTTTGCGCAGAAAACTATAACTGCGCATTTTAGCTAAAGATCTGGTGTGGAAAAACTAGGGTTGGCCAGAATCTTCGCAGTTAGCAACCATCTCATTTAGTTTGTCAATATCAATGATATCAACCTGTTTACGGTTGATTTTCACCACTCCCTTTTCCTGAAAAGACTTAAACAAGCGACTGACGGTTTCCACTGCAATACCCAGATAGCCTGCAATGTCATGACGTGACATGGGTAGCATAAAGCTGGTAGCTGAAAAGCCACGGCGTTTAAATCGACTAGAGATGCTTAATAAAAAGGTGGCGAGACGTTCATGAGCCGTTTGCTGACCCAGTAATAGCAAATGCGCATGATCACAGTTCATTTCATGGCCTAATAAATGACAAACCTGATGACGCAGTTCCGGCATTTCTGCACATAGCTGGTCTAACTGGTCATAGGGTAAAACACAATAGGAAGTGTTTTCCATGGTTGTGGCATAACAACGTTGTTTGGAATTTTCCAGACCATCAAGACCAAAGACTTCTCCTGGAAGGTGAAAACCTAGAATTTGCTGCTCACCTGTTTTTTTGGTTAGATAAGTTTTAACTCCGCCGGAACGAACAGCGTAAAAACCTACAAATTTATCACCTGGTTGGTATATTTGAACGTTATGAGCAAGATTTCTCGGGCGCTCAATGTAATCATCCAATACATCCATTTCTTTAGCATTCAGACCCCTTGGCAAGCACAATTCTGACAGGCTGCAGGATTCACAGCTTACTTTGAGTTGCTTGGTAAGCTGAACTTGGTTCATGAGTTTTTGCATAATGGGTCAATTAAATATCTGGCCAAAGTTTTAACAACTGAAACGCTTTTTTGCTTCAGTAAACGTGTATTAAGGTTTGATTATATACGACTTATAAAAAATATGTCACTTGATCCATGTCATTTTATCAGATGCGACAAAACGTCACACTCTTTTCCGCTTAAATTTCAATTCTAACATGAGGCCATTTAATGGAAACCTATAATTATAAAGTCGTCAGGCAGTTTGCCATTATGACGGTAGTTTGGGGTATCGTAGGCATGACAGTTGGAGTCTTCATTGCAGCAGAGTTAATCTGGCCGCAATTAAGTCTCGACCTGCCATGGTTAGCTTACGGTCGTTTGAGAGCATTACACACCAATGCAGTTGTATTTGCATTTGGCGGTTCTGCTTTATTTGCTACATCTTATTACGTTGTTCAGCGCACATGTCACACGCGTTTGTTTAGTGATGGATTAGCTGCGTTCACCTTCTGGGGCTGGACACTGGTTATTTTGCTTGCAGCAATAACTTTACCGCTGGGTATCACCAGTAGTAAGGAATATGCTGAACTGGAATGGCCAATTGATATTCTGATTACACTGGTCTGGGTTTCTTACGCAGTTGTGTTTTTTGGTACAATAATGAAACGTAAGATTAAACATATTTATGTGGCTAACTGGTTTTATGGTGCATTTATTCTGACTATTGCTGTTTTGCATCTGTTTAATAGTGCTGCTTTACCAGTTACTTTAACCAAGTCTTACTCTGTTTATCACGGTGCTATCGATGCGATGGTTCAGTGGTGGTATGGACATAACGCGGTAGGTTTCTTCCTGACTGCGGGTTTCCTCGGCATGATGTATTACTTCATTCCCAAGGTTTCACAACGTCCTGTATTTTCTTATCGATTATCGGTAGTGCATTTCTGGGCACTGATCTCTACTTATATGTGGGCAGGTCCTCACCATTTGCATTACACAGCATTACCTGACTGGACTCAGTCTGTTGGAATGGTGTTCTCGCTGATTCTGTTAGCGCCTAGCTGGGGTGGAATGATCAACGGTATCATGACCTTATCAGGTGCATGGCACAAACTTCGTACAGACCCTGTTCTGAAATTCCTGGTTGTTTCATTATCTTTCTACGGTATGTCTACTTTCGAAGGACCTATGATGGCGATCAAAACTGTAAATGCCTTATCTCATTACACAGACTGGACTGTAGGTCACGTTCACTCTGGCGCATTAGGCTGGGTTGCTCTGGTTAGTATCGGTTCTATGTATGCCCTGATTCCCTGGGTATTCAATAAAGACGGTATGTACAGTACCAAGCTGGTTGATACCCATTTCTGGATTGCGACTATCGGTGTTGTTTTATACATCACAGCAATGTGGATATCGGGTGTTATGCAAGGTTTGATGTGGCGTGCAGTAAATGCTGACGGAACACTGACTTACAGTTTCATCGAGTCACTGGAAGCTACGTATCCGTTCTACTTTGTACGTCTACTGGGTGGCCTACTGTTTCTGAGTGGCATGTTCCTCATGGCTTATAACGTGTACAAGACTGTTGCCGGTTCTACAATTACCGACACTGAAGTCGCACAGCCCGCACACTAGGAGAATTATCATGAGTCATGAAGTAGTAGAAAAAAATATTGGTCTGATGGTGGTTCTTGTAATTATTGTCATCAGTTTCGGTGGACTGGCTGAGATTGTGCCTCTTTATTTTATGAAGGATACAACTCAACCTGTAAAAGGGCTTAAACCTTACACTGCTATGCAGCTGGAAGGACGTGATATTTATATCCGTGAAGCCTGTAATGCCTGTCATTCGCAAATGATTCGCCCATTCCGTGCGGAAACTGAGCGATATGGTCATTATTCTGTAGCCGGTGAATTTGTTTATGATCATCCTTTCCTTTGGGGTTCTAAGCGAACTGGTCCTGATCTAGCGCGTGTTGGCGGTCGTTATTCTGATGACTGGCATGAAGCACATCTGATCAATCCACGTGATGTTGTTCCTGAATCTAATATGCCTACTTTTGGTTTTCTTGCTAAAAGTGAGTTAACCGGTGAAGTAACTGGTAGAAAGATGGAAGTACTGAGAACACTGGGTGTTCCTTACACTGATGCAGATATTGCTGGTGCAGCAGAAGCGGTCAAAGGTAAAACTGAAATGGCTGCTCTGATTGAATACCTGCAACATCTCGGCACTGCTGTAAGCATTCGATAGGTGACCTGATATGAGTGAGTTAAGTGTAACTATT
Source organism: Gammaproteobacteria bacterium (assembly GCA_018669845.1). Classification (GTDB taxonomy): domain Bacteria; phylum Pseudomonadota; class Gammaproteobacteria; genus JACNJF01. Next base: position 37,924 of record JABHSO010000005.1, read on the forward strand.
CACGGTATCTGGACATTAGTTCTAATGATTACCGTTATCGGCATCTATGCCTGGGCCTGGAGTTCAAAGAGGGAGGCTGATTTTAGTGAAGCAGCCATGCTCGCAGTGGACATCAGTAATAATAATCCAGAAAAGAAGGAAATATCATGATAAGTAGCTTTTTTAACTGGTGGGTAATCGTAATTACCCTGGTCAATATCTTTGCCTGTTACTGGCTAATTAAATGGACGATGAAAAGCCGTCCTGATGAAAGTGCAGTAGGTGAAGCAACGGGTCATAAATGGGATGGTCTTGAAGAGTTAAATAATCCACTACCTAAATGGTGGTTATGGATGTTTTACTTCACCATCGTGTTCAGTCTGGTTTACCTGGTTCTTTACCCTGGTCTGGGTAACTTTAAAGGTACTTTAGGTTGGACGTCTCATAATCAATATGATGGTGAAATAGCTGATTCAGATGCCAAATATGGTCCTATCTTTGCTGCTTTCTCAGCCAAGTCAATACCAGACCTGGCTAAAGATCCGGCAGCTATTAAGGCAGGTGAAAGCTTGTTCAGCAGTTACTGTTCTCAGTGTCATGGGTCAGATGCCAAGGGTACAACTGGCTATCCTAACCTGAGTGATAACGACTGGTTATACGGTGGTGAGCCTGCGCAAATCAAGCAGAGTATTTTGATGGGGCGTAACGGTGTAATGCCGGCTCTTGGTTTGAGTGCAGAAAATGTAGAAAATGTTGCCGCTTATGTTCAATCTTTAAGTGGGCGTAACGTTGATGCAGCTTCTGCAGAAGCAGGTAAAGCACAGTTTCAAATCATGTGTGTTGCCTGTCACGGTGCAGATGCTAAAGGTAACTATTTGTTAGGTGCTCCTAATCTGACTGATACTACCTGGTTGCATGGAAGTACCGCAGGGGCTATTAAGAAAACTATTGCTGAAGGCCGTATAAGTAAAATGCCGGCTCATCAGGAATTTCTTGGTGAAGATAAAGCCCATGTATTAGCTGGATATATTTATAGCTTGTCAAACTAAAAACTATCAGAAGAGTTAACTCCCTTGCCGGGAAAGAAGCAAAAACTATCTCCCCCGATGTGTGCTTCTTCTCCCGGCATTTTTTTTGGTCGAAAATTGCTCCTGCATTTTCGACACTTCCGCCATCCCTGGCGGTCGCACGAGGATGTGCTTATGCTGCGAGCCCAAGGATGGGCAGGAGCAGTATTCTCACCGAAGGCAATAAACACCTGAAATAAATCGTATCCGTTGTTCTATGATGGAATTGTTCCTGCATTCAAATATTGGTTCCCGCAATTCTATTTGTAGAGCTGATTTTTCAATAACTTGACTGGATTGTGTAAAAGGAGTCTCCATTCTTCCCATTTGATTAACAACCTTCTTTGGATTTATTAAATTGCTTTTTTACGATATGCTGTTTTTAACATCAACTAAATCAGGATATATTCATTAATGGAAAAAAAGTTAAGTTATCTCATTTTAATAATCAGTTTGCTATATGGGTCTTCTGTATGGGCTGAAGGATCCAAATGGCAGTCTCCAGAAACGGTTGAAGGTAGCGTGACGGTCAGCCTGGAGCAGGCTAAGGTTATGCATGCTAACGGGGTTAAGTTTGTTGATGTCAGGTCTATTCGTCAATATAAAAAACGTCATATCCAAAGTGCAATTCACCTTTATATTAATGATGCCTTTACTGAGAAAAACCTGCTGAATCATATTAAAAAAGATGAACCCTTTGTTATTTACTGTAATGGAGCACATTGCAGTTTAAGTTATAAAGCAGCAGAAAAGGCGGTAGCCTGGGGTTTTACCGGGATTAAATACTTTAGGGATGGCTTTCGTTCCTGGCGTCTTGATGGAAATCCTCTGGAATACGGTGCTCAATAGCTATTTTCAACTGAACTGAAATTAATTTTTAAATTAAACAAAAGCGCTTTATATAAGCGCTTTTGTTGTTTTAGGGGTAAAAAAACTAAAAAAAATTTTGATTTAAGTTACTCGCTGTGTTATTAAATACAAATCGTATGTAAATTGCATTCTATTTATCGATAAATTATAAGAATAATGACAGTTTATATATCCACACCCAATACCAAATGAGGATAGTAGAATATGAAATATTTAAAAATAGCTTCTATAGCCGGCTTAACATTAGTGAGCAGTCTTTGCCTGACATCTGTTAATGCTGCGACTAAATGGGATATGCCGACACCTTATGGTGATGGTGTGCATCACACTAAAAATGTCAGGTTCTTTGCAGAAGACGTTAAAAGAGCGACTGATAATGAACTGAATATTGTTGTTCATTCCGGTGCTTCTTTATACAAACATCCTGAAATTCATCGTGCAGTCAGAAGTGGTCAGGTTAGTATTGGTGAAATGTTTATGGGGCTGCTGGGTAATGGTAACCCAATTTTCAAGGCTGATAATATTCCATTCCTGGCCAGTGATTTTGATACTGCGCATAAACTATGGGAAGCTAGTCGCAGTCATATTGAGAAGGCGCTAAAGAAAGATGGACTGAAACTGTTATTTGCAGTGCCATGGCCTCCTCAGGGTTTTTATACTAAAACAGCTATAAATTCAGGTGCTGATATTAAAGGCATGAAACTACGTGCATATAGCCCTGCAACCTCTCGTCTTGCTGTATTGCTTGGGGCTTCTCCAACGACCGTTCAGACACCAGAAATTCCTCAGGCATTCAGTACCGGTCTTATTGATGCCATGGTGACTTCTCCTTCTACAGGAGTTAGTTCTCAATCATGGGATTACGTGAGTAATTACACCGATACACAGGCATGGATTCCAAAGAATATGGTTATTGTCAATGCCCGTGCTTTCAAGCGTTTATCTAAAGAAAATCAAAAAGCAGTGATGGATGCTGCTGCAAAAGCTGAGAGTAGAGGCTGGGATTTGGCGATGTCTGAAACCAAATCTAAAACTAAAATGCTGGCTGATAAAGGTATGAATGTATCTAAGCCTTCAGCACAACTGAAAGCAGATTTGCAGGCAGTGGGTGCGACAATGTCTCAGGAATGGGCTAAAGAAGCCGGTTCAGCTGGTCAGGATATCCTGAACGGTATGAAGTAAAAGAAATTTAACCACAGAGGACACAGAGGAACACAGAGAATTAAAAGTTAGTACTTAATTTTATCTGTGCGCTTCTGTAAATATTGAAGGTAGTTGCTGAAATGTCTTAGAGTTTCAGCAATACCTATAAACCTCTGTGTTCCTCTGTGTCCTCCGTGGTGAAAAAAGGGGTTTTAATAATGCGAAAGTTTCTTGATAATATTTATCTTTCAGCCGCTATTGCGGCGGGTTCCAGCCTGGTCATCATGACTTTGTTGATGTTGACTCAGATAGTGGGGCGCTGGTTTGACATCATCGTTCCTTCCACAGAAGATTTTTCCGGCTTTCTATTAGCTGCAGCCAGCTTTCTTGCATTGCCCTATGCTTTGCGAAGCGGCTCTCATATTAGGGTATCTCTGTTTCTTTCTTTTTTTCCTGCACAACTTCGCAAAGCCGTTGAGTTTCTCGTACTGGTTCTGGTATTAGTTCTGGTCAGTTACATTGCCTGGTCTGTTTCACTGATGGTGATTGAAACCTGGGAATTTGAAGAACTGACACAGGGCTATGTTGCGATACCTCTATGGATACCTCAAGTATCACTACCCATTGGTTTAGCATTATTTGTGCTGGCTTTATTCGATGAGTTGGTCAGTTTAATTTTGACTGGTGAAACGAGTTACCTGAGACACGAAGACGAACAACAAAACGAAGAATAATTCAGCCAATTAACACTTAGAGAGGGGAATATTATGGATCAGGGTTTAATGATGATTCTATTGACGGTATTGATGTTTGGCATTCTTTCACTGGGTGTCTGGGTTGGTGCTGCATTATTTATTGTCGGTTTTGCCGCATTGATGCTGAATGAAAGTTCAAATCTTGGCATGATCATGGCGACCACAACCTGGGGTAGTACGTCGACCTGGACTTTAACAGCTTTACCACTGTTTGTGTGGATGGGTGAAATTCTATTTCGTACACGATTATCCAAAGATTTATTCAGCGGTCTTTCACCCTGGTTGAATCATGTGCCAGGTCGCTTATTACACGTTAATATTCTAGGTTGTGGAATTTTCGCAGCAGTATCCGGTTCATCGGCAGCCACGGTGGCGACGATAGGAAAAATGACAGCTCCTGAACTGGAGAAAAGAGGTTATCCGGAAAGTATGGTATTAGGGACACTGGCTGGCTCTGGAACCTTAGGTCTATTGATTCCACCTTCGATTATTTTAATTGTGTATGGTGTTTCTGCAGAAGTGTCGATATCCCGTCTTTTTATAGCCGGGGCATTACCAGGCATGATGCTGGTCGCTCTCTTCATGGGGTACACCATGATCTGGTCGAGTATAAATAAAAATAAGTTACCTCCAGCCGATGCTCATATTTCGCTTACTGAAAAATTCAGAGCTTCCTGGAAATTGATTCCAGTTGTTTCGTTGATTTTATTTGTACTTGGGTCGATTTATGCCGGTTTTGCAACGGCGACTGAAGCGGCTGTCATAGGTGTGGTGGGTTCTCTTGTTTTATCCTGGCTTGGCAAGGATATGACCTGGTTAACTTTTAAAGATAGCTTGATGGGTGCTACAAAAACGTCTTGCATGATTATGTTTATTTTGGCTGGAGCCGCTTTTCTGACGATAGCCATGGGTTTTACCGGTATCCCCCGTGCTCTTGCTGAGAATATATCCAGCATGAACCTTTCTCCTGGCTGGCTACTTTTTGCTTTAACCATTTTCTTTATCATCATGGGCTGTTTTCTGGATGGTATCTCGGTGGTTGTTCTCACCACTTCGGTTGTTTTGCCGATGGTTGAACAGGCAGGAATCAACTTGATGTGGTTTGGTATATTTTTAGTGATGGTGGTGGAAATGGCTCAGGTAACTCCGCCGGTTGGTTTTAATTTATTTGTGTTGCAGGGACTAACGGGGAAAAATATTTTACTGATTGCTAAATACGCCATGCCATTTTTCTTTTTATTGATGTTGGCTGCATTGTTGATTTCTGTTTTTCCAGAAATTGTAACCTGGTTACCACAAAAAATGACTGAGAAATAACAATGGATGCAAATACAAAAGCAGGTAACTGGCAGTTCTGGGTAGACCGTGGTGGTACCTTTACAGATATTGTTGCTCTGTCTCCTGAAGGAGAAATAAGTACCGATAAGCTGCTGTCTGAAAACCCAGATGTTTATAACGATGCCGCCATTGAAGGTATTCGCCGTTTTGTCAGTGCCAATGAACATGCAGAAGATAAGCAGCCTTTTTTAATAAAAATGGGTACAACAGTTGCAACCAATGCCTTGCTTGAGCGAAAGGGTGATCCCACTCTGTTAGTCATTACAGAAGGTTTTGCAGATGCTTTACGCATTGGTTATCAATATAGGCCTGAACTATTTTCACTGCAGATTCAGTTGCCCGATATGTTGTATTCATCAGTGCTCGAAGTTGAAGAGCGATTAACAGCTGATGGAAAAATATTAAAGGCTATTCAGCAAGAAGATGTAAGACAGGGTTTGCAAAAAGCTTTTGATGAAGGAATTCGTTCAGTTGCTATCGTATTTATGCATGGTTATAGATTTGATGACCATGAAAAAAAGGTGGCGGAGTTAGCTCAACAAATCGGTTTTGATCAAATATCGACCAGCCATCAGGTCAGTCCATTAATGAAATTGGTGTCACGTGGTGATACTACAGTGGTGGATGCCTATCTGTCGCCTATTCTAAGGCGTTATGTAAACCAGGTGGCAGATGAGCTCAAACTTATTAACCCTGCTGATAACCGCCTGCAATTTATGCAATCCAGTGGAGGCTTAACCGAAGCCCATCGATTTGCCGGTAAAGATGCCATTTTATCCGGCCCTGCTGGAGGTGTAGTCGGGATGGTTGAAACAGCCACTGCAGCAGGATTTAAAAAGCTGATTGGTTTTGATATGGGCGGCACATCTACCGATGTATGTCATTATGCCGGAGAATTTGAACGTGCGTTTGAAACGGAAGTAGCGGGTGTTCGAATGCGCGCTCCGATGATGCGCATTCACACCGTGGCAGCCGGTGGTGGCTCGATACTTCAATTTGATGGTTCACGCTATCGGGTAGGCCCTGAGTCTGCTGGTGCGAATCCAGGTCCTGCTAGTTATGGTAATAATGGTCCATTAAGTGTGACCGACTGTAATGTCATGTTAGGAAAAATTCAGCCGGAATATTTTCCAAAAGTATTTGGGGCTGATGCAAATCAGGCTTTGGATCTGGAAGTTGTTAAAGAAAAGTTTACGCAGATGGCTTTGGAAATAAAACAATCCACCGGTAAAGAGCTTAGCGAACAGAAAATTGCTTCCGGGTTTCTATCCATAGCCATTGAAAATATGGCTAACGCAATAAAGCAGATTTCGGTGCAACGAGGTTATGATGTTGCTGAATATACACTGTGTTGCTTCGGTGGAGCAGGTGGACAGCATGCCTGTCTGGTTGCTGATTCTCTGGCGATTAAAAGTATTTTCCTACACCCATTTTCAGGTGTGCTTTCGGCTTATGGAATGGGGCTTGCTGATTTACGCCAGATTCATGAATCCAGTGTGGAGCAAACCCTAGACCCTATATTAATTGAGTCTCTGCAAAAAATTAAACACAAGTTAGAAGGTTTAGGAAGAGATGATTTATTACAGCAGGGAGCGACAACGAGTCAGTTAAAAACAATAACCAAACTTCATTGCCACTATGCAGGTTCAGATACAAATCTTCCGGTAGAATTTTCCAACTTTGAAGCTGTAGTCAGTGATTTTGAAACTGTACATATGCAATCTTTTGGTTTTATTTCCAAGCATAAAAATTTGATTGTTCAATCTATCGAAGTGGAAGTAATTGCCAGTAATCCTCCTCCAGTTGTCACAAGCCGAAAAAATTCAAATATCAATTTATGTTCTCTGGATAGTCAAAAAGTTGTTATGGCTGACACTGAAAGTTCTACACCTTTCTATGCGAGAGAAGATTTACCTGCTGATGTCTGGATTAACGGGCCATCAGTCATTATTGAGCACACTGGAACCATTGTTATTGAACCCGGTTGGCGTGGACAATTAACTGTAGATAATAATATTGTGCTGGAACGTTACCAGCAGCTTCCCCGACAGGTTGCGATTGGAACCGATGTTGACCCTGTTATGCTGGAAATTTTTAATAACCTGTTTATGTCAATTGCCGAACAAATGGGGTCAGTGCTGGAAAATACAGCGGTATCGGTAAATATTAAAGAAAGACTCGATTTCTCCTGTGCAGTTTTTGATGAAGAAGGGGATTTAATTGCCAATGCACCTCACATGCCGGTTCACCTGGGCTCGATGAGTGAAAGTATTAAAACAGTTATTCGGGAACGCAAGGGCAGTATGTTGAAAGGTGATGCTTATGTTTTGAATGCTCCCTATAACGGTGGTACGCATTTACCCGATGTGACGATTATCAAACCTGTATTTGATCCGACGGGTACTAAGGTTATTTTTTATGTGGCATCACGAGGGCATCATGCCGATATCGGTGGAATCACTCCGGGATCGATGCCATCGAATTCAACTTCGGTTATTGAAGAAGGTATTCTGCTTGATAATTTGAAAATTGTTGATGCAGGAAGTTTTCAGGATGAAAGCATGAGGCAGGTTCTTAGCATCGGGGAATGGCCGGCCAGAAATATAGATACAAATATTGCTGACTTCAAAGCGCAATTGGCAGCCTGTGAAAAAGGCATGCAGGAACTGTTGAAAATGGTGGGTCACTATACGTTGCCTGTTGTACATGCGTATATGAAACATGTACAAAATAATGCAGAGGAATCGGTGCGACGAGTACTGGATGTATTAAGTGATGGCTCTTTCAGTTATGACATGGATGATGGTGCGAAGATACAAGTCAGTATTACACTGGATAAACAACAACGTCAGGCGACTATCGATTTCACTGGAACCAGTCCACAACATGCAGCTAATTTTAATGCGCCTTCTGCCATTACTCGTGCAGCAGTGCTGTATGTTTTTCGCTGTCTGGTAGATGATCAGATACCACTCAATGAAGGTTGCCTGAAACCGCTAACAATCGTATTACCAGAAAAAAGTATGATCAACCCGGTTTATCCGGCAGCAGTGGTGGCAGGCAATGTAGAAGTATCTCAGGCTATTGTTGATACCTTACTTGGTGCACTGGGATGTGTGGCTGCGTCGCAGGGAACAATGAATAATGTGACCTGGGGTAATGAGCAATACCAGTATTATGAAACCCTGTGTGGTGGAGAAGGTGCGAGTGAAGGGCATGATGGTTGCAGTGCTGTGCACACACACATGACCAATTCACGCCTGACTGACCCGGAAGTGCTTGAATGGCGCTTTCCTGTGATGCTTGAATCATTTTCCATTCGTCATGGTTCGGGTGGAGCAGGTCAGTTTAATGGAGGCAATGGTGTTGAAAGAAAAGTCAGGTTTAATGAAGCCATGTCTGTTAGCTTATTAACGGGGCATCGACGTGTTGCGCCTTATCCGGTTAATGGTGGTGAGCAAGGTCAAACAGGTCAGAATATGATTGAAAAATCTGATGGTCAGTTGATATCGCTGGGTTCTACAGATAGTGTTAATGTAAATGCTGGTGATGCGATTATTATTAAAACGCCTGGTGGTGGTGGTTTTGGAACAAAATCAAAAGGCATTCACTACGAAGGCGCGAAGAACACGAAGAAAAAGCAGGTTAGTTAATTTATTATTGTTTTAACAAATTTAATACTTCGTGCTCTTCGTGCCTTCGTGGTGAACAAGGTTTTTAACACCTCACAGCTTAATTGAATGACTGGAATAATAACTAGATGAATATTTATGATAGATAAAACCAGGCAACCGATTGTTTCATCCTCGCATTTAATCAGTGAGCAAAGTTCGGAGTTGAGTGAACTGGAGTATGGTTTAATTATTGCAAATCATGCCTTTCAGCGTTGGACTGTTCGATGTACTAATGCCTGCGGAATTTCAGATTTAAGCCCGCTGGATATTCTTATTCTGCATAATGTTAATCACCGTGATCGTGAAAAAAAAGTAGCAACTATCTGCTTTAACCTGAATATAGAAGATACACATACAGCCAGTTATTCGTTACGAAAATTATCTAAGCTAGGACTGGTCATGAGTCGAAAGCAGGGTAAGGAGACCATGTTCAATACCACTAAAAAAGGCATTGATTTATGTAAAGCATATCGTGACGTTCGAGAAGAATGCCTGATTGAGCTATTAGGAACCTTAGGTACTGACAATGAAAAAATTGGTGAAATAGCCCGTGTTTTACGTTCACTCTCCGGATTGTACGATGAAGCTGCCAGAGCAGCAGCTTCTTTATGATTCTCAAGAAAAAATGCTAACTCTGTGATATATATACAGTAAGGATTAAATTCCTTGGATTTTGTACTGTTTCATAATTAATATCATAAAGAGAGCGTAATAATGGGTCAAAGTTTACTTCGATTATTTATATTTGGGATTCTATCCACTTTTTGCCTGCAGGCTCAGGCAGAAATTACTTCACTTTCTTCTGCCATTAACAAGTCCGGGCGTCAGCGCATGTTAAGTCAGCGCATTTTGAAAACCTACAGTATGATCGGTATCGATGTAAATGCGATGACAGCTCAGAAACAGTTAGGTGATGCTGTTAAGCTTTTCGATCAGCAACTGGCTGAATTAATTGCTTATGCTCCAAACAAAAGCATTAAAAAGGGGCTCGATAAAGTCACACGACTTTGGGCACCTTACAAGGCTACCGTCAATCAAACGGTAGATAAAACCAAAGCACTGGAATTGCTTGATGCCAGTGGTGAACTCCTGTCTGCCTGCCATAAGGTTGTGTTGTTACTTACCGATCTGAGCCCTACTAATGCTGGCCATCTGGTCAATATTTCTGGACGTCAGCGAATGTTAAGTCAGCGTATGAGCATGTTGTACATGTACAAGAGCTGGGGTTTTGATAACTCTTTAATTCGTAGTCAAATGTCGCAGGATAAAAATGAATTCAAAGGGGCGTTGGCTGAGTTAACAGAAGCCAATGAAAATACTGATACATTGCAAAAACAGTTACGAAAAGCTAAATCCGAATGGAAACTTTTCAAACATGGGCTGGATGGTATTGAGAAGAATCCTATTCCATTTATCGTCAACCTGGCAGGTGACAAGTTGCTGAAAAGAATGAATGATGTTACTGCTCTATATACCAATCTGAGCAGTAAATAAATTATCTGAGTTGATTTATGTTAATCTAAGTTAAGTCGTAGTTACTAATAATTATGATCAAAGGGTTCAATCTATACCTTTAATTACTCTTACAGAATATCAGAAAAGAATTGATTCTTGAGGTAATTAGTTTTAAATTGCAACTAATGTTCCTTCTTTGTATGAAAACAGGTTAATCAAATGTCAAATGTCTATTCCACCAACTATTCAGTTGGTGAAGAAATAGCCCATACCATTACTCATGGCATTGGTGCTTTATTAAGTGTTGCGGGTCTTGCTGTTCTGGTTTCATTTGCAAGCCTGAATGGAGATGCCTGGCATATTGTCAGCAGTAGTATTTACGGTGCGACCCTGATTATTCTATATAGTGCTTCTTCGTTGTATCACGGTATTTCACATCCAAAAGCTAAAGCTTTACTTCAACAATTTGATCATGCAGCTATATACCTGTTGATTGCAGGAACCTATACCCCATTTTTATTGGTGAGTCTGCGCGGTGTCTGGGGCTGGTCTTTATTTGGGGTTATCTGGAGTATTGCCATTGTTGGCATGATCTTCGAGTTTGTTGATGCAAAACGATTTAAAAAACTATCATTGTGGCTATACCTGGGACTGGGCTGGATAGTTGTTTTAGCCATCAAACCCATGCTGGCTCAGGTTGAGATGGGCGGTTTAATATTATTGTTGCTGGGTGGTTTAAGTTATTCGCTGGGTGTTATTTTCTATGTGCGTGAGCAAATGGCTTATCACCATGCGATCTGGCATTTGTTTGTATTAGCAGGAAGTGTATTTCATTTTTTCTCTGTGCTGTTTTACGTAATTCCTTAATTGAAAACTGAAAAGCTTACCCCTTCCGCCAGACTCTGGCGTAGGAGTAAGTTCATTTTCTGAAGTCAACTTTCACAAATATAAATCTATTTTGCTGCTGCACCAGTCAATTTTGATAAGGCAGCGGAAACCTTCGCCAGAACCTTATCGCAGCCCTGAATATTATGGCGTTGCTTTAAATAAGCAGGGTCATTGTATGAAATCCATACCTTTTGCTTCTCATCCTGCCAGATAACTGCTTTCTGAGGTAGATCAATTGCTACTGTAGGAGCACATTTCATTAAGGGTGCTCCAACCTTTGGATTACCAAAAATGATCAGCTCTGTTGGATTGATATTGATTCCCACGGTTTTAGCACCATCAGAATGTTTAACCCGCTGAAAAATCTTCATGCCTTTGGATAATAAGACTTTCTCCAGTTTGTTTGCTGTTTGTTCAACCGAGTGTTTGCTTGCTATGTTGATTACTCCTTCTGCAGCAAATAGTGAGAAAGATAGTGATAGCAGTGCAAGTATTAATAGAGTTTTCTTTATCATAGTGTCATCCTTTTTATGATTTAGTAAATGTAGCCATGGCCTGCATACATAACCAGTCCAGTTAATGTGACTATGATTTATTGTTTTGGTTCATCCAGCGGGCAATCATTCCTGAGAACAGGCTCAAAACAATCAAACTTCCACCCACCAGCGGCATTTGTTCGATAATGTTATTTTGCTGTGTACCTTCCCAGCTGGCTGTTTGAGTCATTAAGGCAACGATAATGAGTGATTGAATTATGCCAATGATCAAACCGTGTAGTATGGGCTGATTGTCGGCAGTCCGGGCTGCCACATAGGGGGGCAGTGCCAGAGAAATTATGCTGATGACTTTTAATGTCGGGTATAGCAAGTCTGCTGGCACATGGTTAGCTATAAAAACAAGTGCAGCGATAATAATCGCCATATTCACTACGAAAACAAAGAATATGCTAATAAACCCGGATAGCAGGGCATCTAATTTTAATTGAGAAAACATAGTGATGGCGTTGAATTAGGAAGTTAACTAATTTTACTGCCTTAACTGAAAGTTGGGTTTGTTTTGAGTCAAGAGATGGTGCTTTTTTAACCAGTTGAAAGCATCTTCTGCATCCTGTTCGAACCATTTTTGAGTCGAACCCAGGCGAAAGGTATAACCCCAGCTATCCATGTCTGTCATCATGCGGCCCTGTAGCATTTCAGGAATATCATTAGCCAGTAAAATTTGCAGATAACACACACCGTTCTCTTCGTCATAATCACCTTCTGCATTGGTATCCAACTTTGCTCTGCGCTGATTATCCATGCAAATGTAGTGACAACTTTCATGCATGATGGAGTGAATGGGCGTGTCTAATCTTGCATATAGCTTATTACCGATCAGGCCTGCTTCTGCATCACCCCAATAGCTACCGGGAATATTTTCATCATGTACGATGACCAGTTTGAGCTGGTATTTATTCAGAAGGTTGTTAAGTCTGCTGCTATCGATATCGCTTAATTTGAGTACAGTATCAGGCATTATTTTTCAGCTTTTATAGTTGTTAATCCCAGTGATTCCCAGGCTTGCATGCCGCCACGATAATATTTCAGTTTATGTGCCGGATAACCGAGTTTGAGCAGAGATTTGATATTGGTTGGTGCTTGTCCACACCACAGCCCGTTGCAAAATAAAACCAGTGTTTTTGCATAGGTGAAATTGAGCAGGCTATCTCCACGAGTGACACCAAATTCATCTTCCAGAATATCGGTTATGTTTTCTTCTGTGTTTTTAGACAATGTCTTAAATGGAATATTGATGGTTCCAGGAATAGTGCCACGCACCACCCATGGACGTGATCGTGAGTCAATGACCAGAACATTGTCATTGCCACTGGATACCTGCTGTAAATACTCAAGCATTTTCCGCTCTCCAATAGTTTCAACTCCCGGAGCCAGAATTAATGGCTGGATACAAAAGGGAGGGCATTTTCGAGAGGTTTTAGCGAAAGCAGGATTGATTAAGTTTTTTGTATTCTGGTTTCGTTGAATTGATATAGTCTTTCCTTCATGTTTGATATCCACAGTTTCAATCTGGCGGGTTATTTTTACCTTTAAACCTTCAGTCTTTCCACTGCTTTCTTCGTCACCGAAAGAGGTAGTGCTATAACTTAACATTAATAAAGATAATGCACTTAGGATGGTTTTTAGCATATTGAGATACTCTTGAAATAGGTTGTTATTATTGTTTGCCGGTCTGGCAGGTGAGTAGACTGCTGATGGTTTGTTCCAGGCGCCACCACTCTTCTTTTTCATATTCGGAATGACTATGTCGGGTACGGATGACCAGATAATTAATAGCTGCACCAAAAATGCCCAGTATGCCGCCCACATCAATATTCGGCTGGTTAAAATGTAATCGTACCTTTTTAAATAACAGCATGCCCTGCTCGGTTCTAGTTTTATTCAAGGCCAGTGTTAACGGGTTACTGTCGGACATTTCCCAGGCCATAATTTCCTGAGTAAGAGGTCGTTGTTGAACTGCTTTGATGTGGCGTTTAAGTAATAAATCGAGGAACTGAGGCAGGGAAAACTGAGAGATTTCATCCATGTTTTCCTGAACAATTTCATCAACCGTCCACCACAGGTCACTTTCCTCAGCAAAACGCTCAAGTAAGCCATTGAGACCGCCAAAATATCGGTAGATTAAAACTTTATCGCAGCCGGCTTCACGCGATATGGCATTGATACCGACATCCGGAAAACCTTTATTAAGTAACAGGCTTTTTACCGCATCCAGTATTCTTTGTTCGGTATTAATTCGACTTTTTTGCATAGTCAGCAATATTACCCGAGACTGATTATTTTGTCTCTATCCAGTGACTGATTTGCTTTGCTGCCAGAAAGTTTCCATCTGCTCGAGTTGTGATGGGCTGAACGCTATTCCAGCTTTTTCCATTTGTTTAACTACAAAATCAAAGCGACGTATAAATTTTTCATTAGTCTGGCGTAATGCAGCTTCGGCATCAACATCGATATGTCGTGCCAGGTTGGTGCAGGCAAACAGGATATCACCCATTTCATCCTGGATATGATCTTTATTACCGGAGTTCATGGCTTCACGCAGTTCTGCTATTTCTTCCTCAATTTTATCCAGTACCGGGTTTACCTCAGGCCAGTCAAAATAATATTCTGCAGCTGCATCCTGGAGTTTTTGTGCACGTATCAGAGCAGGAAATTTATGCCCAATATTATCCAGTATCCTGCTGGATGAGAATTTTTCATTTTGTTTGAGTTGTTTCCACTGGTTCTTTAACTCTTTTTCACTGAGCTGGTTATCTCTGTCTTTCTCGAATACATGAGGGTGGCGTCGGGTCATTTTATCTACAATATTTTTAACAACATCATTAATATCAAACTTATTTTGCTCATTAGCAATTTGTGCATGAAAAACGATATGAAACAAAAGATCACCTAATTCCTCTTTCAGATTTTCAATATCGTCACTTTGAATTGCATGAAGTAATTCGTAGGTTTCTTCCAGCGTATAACTGGATATACTTTTACTGGTTTGTTTTATGTCCCAGGGGCATCCGCTTTGTGGGTCGCGTAGGGCAGCCATAAGTTCAGTGAGTTTTGATAGAGAAGTCATTGACGGTATAATTTATGGATGATTGAATTTTCAATTTTAGGAAATGACTATCATAACGCTATAATTAAATAAAAATTGTGTTGATTAAATTTTATGAGTGAATACTTGCAAAAATACCGTGGTTTTCATGGCGGCGTGATGAAATGGCATGACCTGACAAATCTGTGGGTGCGTATTCGTGAACAACAGCAGGCAAACTGGTTTATTTATGCTGTTGGTGAAGCCGTTCCAGACTCAACTGCAACATCAGAGCAATTGCTTCAGTTTATTGATTCTATCGATGAGCTATTACATAAAGAACATGATGAAGATTATTGCGGCATAGTGTATGTAGATAATGCCGAGAATCCTACGTTTGTGAAAATTTATGATCCTAATAATCTGGGTGTTGTATGTGGTTTTAGTGATAACCCGCCTTTACCGGGTTGGGTGATGAGTCAGATCCAGCCAGAAGACCTGGAGTTAGCTTTTCCACCACCTGCCAGTCGTAAGCGTTGGTGGAAGAAGATATTCTCCTGATATTTCATCTATTCAGGGAATGGTAGGGTGCGCCGTGCGCACCAATATTTGAGTTAATAAAGTAAGAAATTTTTCAAGCAAAAAAAAAACCGCCTGACATGCATGCGGTTAAACTAAACTCAGGGACTATTCCGAGTTTAGGTACAGGTTCTGTTGCTTTGGTTTTTAGCTATAAATAATAATCTTGTGATGTATGAATACTGTTTTTAATTAATATGACGGTGAGTGTAGTCCTGAATTGATTCTAAAGTGTGAAGCTATTCACAGCCCGGTTCCAGGGGGAATAAATCATGTTTAATTGTGTGAACCGGTCTACAATTGTTACTGATAATCAGCTCTGATAGAAACGTTGCTTCTAAAGGAAGTCAGAAGAAACCAATACCAATATTTCAAACATGATCAATACAATCGATAAAGAGATAAACAGGAAAACTCGCATTATAGCGACGCTTGGACCGGCAACCAGTGACCTTGAAACTATTACCAAACTGTTGCAGGCCGGGGTGAATATTATTCGTTTGAATATGTCTCATGGCAGCCATGGGCACCATAAAAAAAGTTTTAAGCTGGTTAAAAAAGCTGCTGCAAAAATGAAAATTCAAGTTGCTATTTTTTGTGACCTTTGCGGGCCAAAAATTAGAGTGGGTTTGCTCAAAAATGGAGAGATGCCATTAAAATCCCGCTCAATTGTTACAATTACTACTCGGCAGTTAATTGGTGAAAATAATATCATTCCCTGTCAGTACCGGAATTTACATAAAGATGTAAAAACTGGTGACAGAATATTGCTGGATGACGGGAAAATGGAATTAAAAGTGCTTGAAGTGGTTAAGCGAGATATTCAATGCCGTGTTATTTATAGCGGTTTGCTGAAAGATAAAAAAGGCATTAATTTACCAGATACTCAAATATCGTCTTCATCACTGACTGTAAATGATAAAAAGGATGTGTTATTTGCTCAGCAAATAGGTGCTGATTTTGTGGCACTCAGTTTTGTTCGTCATGCTGAAGATATCATCAAGTTAAAAAGTTATATGAAACGACATGGTGAAGTTTTGCCTGTTATTTCGAAAATTGAAAAGCCGGAGGCGCTTGATAATTTTGATGAAATACTGCGTGAATCTTATGCCATTATGGTAGCACGTGGTGATCTGGGTATTGAGATTGATGCAGCCCAGGTGCCGATGGTTCAAAAAGATTTGATAAGCCGTTCCCGAACTGCCTGTCGTCCGGTGATTGTAGCAACCCATATGATGGAATCCATGATTACCAGTTCACGTCCTACCCGAGCAGAAGTAGGTGATGTTTCTAATGCCGCTTTAAATGGAGCCGATGCAGTTATGCTGTCTGGCGAAACCTCGGTTGGACGTTATCCTGTTCAGGCTGTTAAACAAATGGATCATATTCTACGTGAAATGGAGCAGTGGAAGCGTGATAACCCGGACGTTGAAAATCAAGTAGACATGAGAGTGACTTGCTCTCCCAAGAGAGCCTTAACCCATGCTGCTGTTGGAATAGCTAAGGATCTGAAATTGCTGGGTCTATTTGTACCCACCTCCAGCGGTGCCACAGCAGGAGTAGTCGCAGCTTTTAGACCTTCGGCTCCCATTATTGGTATTTGCCTGGATGAAAAAACAGCAAGAATATTAATGCTGCACTGGGGTGTTATGCCATTGGTGCTACCACAACAGCATACTCAGGACTGGTATACGATGAGTCGAATTATTGCCCGTAAGTTTAAATTTAAACTGGCCAAACGCTCTGTGGCTGTTTTATCAGGTTTTGGTCGGCAGCCTGATAACTACCATCCGGTGTTAAAAATACTTAATTTCTAGTAATTACTTAGCAAATCAATGAAACCTATCCGTTATGTATTAAAAAAATCTCACCGCAGAGGACGCAGAGATTCTCAGAGTTTTTAATGTAGCTGCTTTTTTACGCACCACTTAATTACTCTACAATGATTAATCTTTGATAAATTGACCGAACTTAAGACAAATAGGTAAAAACATTTTATTTCTCTGCGTACCTTTGCGTCCTCTGCAGTTAAATGCTTTTCCTGGTATAGCTTGGCTTAAGTTAAGTGATAATCGGATAATTTTTAAGTGACCAAATTAAGGTGCAAGACGGCTTATTTTCCAGTCGTTTTCTTGTTGTCGACTGTACAGGAAGCGATCGTGTAAACGATCTGGCTGACCCTGCCAGAATTCAATGGAACTAGGTTTTACCCGGTAGCCACCCCAGAACTCTGGTAATGAAACATCACCGTCAGCGAAGCGATTCTTTATTTCTTCCAGTTTACTCATTAATAATATTCTGGAACTGATGATAGAACTCTGTTGAGAAACCCAGGCTCCCAGTTGGCTACCCCGGGGGCGTGAGAGAAAATATTTTAAAGATTCTTTGGTTGAAATTCTGCTGGCCTGCCCTACAATTTTTACCTGTCTATCCTGATCTAACCAGGGGAAGAGCAGGGCTACATTGGGGTTTTCAGCAATATGCTGAGATTTGGCTGATTCATAATTGGTGAAAAAAACAAATCCCTGTTGATCATAAATCTTTAATAAAACAGTTCGTAATGAGACTTCACCCTGTTTGTTTGCAGTTGCCAGGCTCATGGCGCTGGGGTCTTTTATGTCAGTTTTTAGCGCTTCATTGAACCACTGTTCAAACTGAATTATGGGGTCTGGATTTAGTGTATCGCGCGATAATCCGGTCTGGTCATAGACCCGCCTAATATTTCCTAAATCCATAATTTGATGACTACTCTGAAAAAGCGCAAGCATACTTTTTGTTTAGAAATGTATCAACCAGCCTGCTGATGATTGGACAAATTATTTTGGTTTAATAAATCAGCATGGCACTGTAGAAAATCATGTAGATTAATAAATATCTGAAACTATGTCATTCTGGTAGTTTTTTTAGCCGGAATCATCTGTTTAATTAGTGCGGTTCAGAGACTTTGATATGAGCTTCTGGATGGTGTTGCAAAATACTCTCAGAAATTCTCTCTACATCTGCTTTGGCAAGATCGACCATGAGTAATATCTCTCCATGTTCAATTTCATATTTAAAATCATCCAGTTGATGGTTATGTTCATGGCCTTTCATCAGCCCTAACATGGCAGCACCTACACCGGCCCCTGCAGCGGCTCCTATTAACAGGGCTCCTCCGCCTAAAATAATTCCTCCAGGAGGAAAGGCAACTGTTAGTAACCCTCCCAGTAGACCAGCTGTACCTCCAATACCCGTACCCCATTCGAGTCCGTGGGCAAGTTCAGTGCGTTGCCAGATATTCGCTTCAGGCAAGCCATCTAGAGGTTGGTCCATGCTTGCAACTACGTGTAAATGAGTGTGGGGTACACCTTGCTCTTCAAGTTCAGTGATTATTGTTTCAGTGAGAGGTCGATTGGGTATAAGAAAGTAGATTCGTCGCATGTCTTTTCATCCTGTTGCAAATTATTGGGTAGCGAACCCGTTAACTGAGCCATTTCAGCAGCTATCGTACTACGTCCCTGTCCAGCAATTCTTATTGGTCTGAGAATTACATGCTGTAACGAATAATGTAAAAGATTCACTTTAAGGTTGAATTGATTTAGCGCAAAAATATTTAAAATAATGACTGTTTTACCTTTTTAATCTGGGTTATTGAGCTCAATCAAATTTTCTTTGTGAATTTATTGGCTTATTAGTTGTTTTTAACCCAGTTTATAAAATTTTCAACTATATTCAGTTTACTCTAATTATATTTTAAAAATGGCTACTCAAAAAAGAATAGAAATTATGGATTTCGGGGGGCTCAGCAATATTGATCTTCTCGTGAGTGAAGTGGATAAACTGGTTAGTTTACCCGATGTATATTATCGCCTTGAAGCTCTCATTGAACATCCTACGTCAACGATTACCGATTTTTCGGGTGTTTTAGCCAGTGATCCTGATTTATGTGCTCGTCTATTGAGTTTGGCTAATAGTGCGTTTTATAGTTTTCCTGCCAGCATAGAAACTGTGGATAAAGCGGTTCAGATAATTGGTGTTCGTCAGGTCCGTGAACTCGTGCTGGCAACCAGTATTATCAAAGTGTTTGATAAGATGCCGCTAGGCATGATTAATATGAAATCATTCTGGGAGCACTCTGTTGCGGTAGGTGTTTTAGCAAAATCGATAGGACAGTATTGTAATATTAGTCAGCCAGAACGGTTTTATGTTGCGGGTCTTTTACATGATATTGGCAGACTGGTTTTTTATATCAAGATGCCGGGGCTGATGCATGAGCTTTTAATACAACGTGAAGCTAAAGAAGAGTGCCTGTATCTGCTTGAGCTGGAAAGTCTGGGTTATTCACATGCTGAAGCGGGTGGTCGCCTACTGGAAAACTGGCGTGTACCAGTATCTATACATGAACCTGTGAACTTTCACCATAAACCAGAACAGTCACTAGACTTTACTCAGGTTACAGCAGCCGTGCATATTGCTGATGTGTGGGTAAATAAAAATCAGGTTGGTACCACTGGAGAGCGATTTGCATTACCAATTGACAACTTTGCATTAGAGCAGTTAAATTTACAGAATTATGAACTGGATGAAATTTGGATTTTGGCTGAAGAAGCAATGAAAGATGTTATGAAGCAGTTTCTGGTTCAGTAATAATCACTAATGGCTGTTTATTTTTTCCATTCAATCTTTACACCAAAAAAAACAGTGTTTTAAGTACTTATTGAGGTTACTCCTCTTCATCGAAGCGGTTATTGAAGTGGGTGGTAATAGCATCAACACATTGGGTTTCATCTTCCCCGTCAATTTCAAGCTTTAATACAGTTCCCTTGCTGGCTGCCAGCATCATGACACCCATAATACTTTTAGCGTTCACTCTATTACCCTTATTATCAAGATATATTGAGCAGCCAAATTGAGAACATAAATTAACCAGCTTTGAAGCGGCCCGGGCATGCAGTCCGAGTTTGTTAATGATAGTGATGTCCTGGGTTATCATAGGATTAAATGCCGATTTCTTTTGTGATGCCTTTGTTGGCGCCGACTATACCGATTTTTGCTAACAACTCTAGTGGCTGATCAGCATAATTGAGTATCCGTATTAGCATGGGTAAGTTCAGGCCCGCCAGAATTTTTACATTGTGACTGCTGGCAAAGTAATGAACCAGGTTGCTTGGTGTAGCACCGAGGATATCAGTTAAGATCAAAACGCCATCGCCTTTTTCCAGAAATTCAATATCAGACTTAATCTGATCTGCATACAAACCTAGTCCATCAGATTTTAAGTTGCCAGGTATCGAAATTGTTTTTACTGACGGAATACATTTACCCACGATAATCTCTGCGCTTTTTAAAATTTCAACGCCAATTTTATTGTGAGTCACTATTAAAATGTTAACCATTAGTCACATTCTCTGTGACGCAGTGAAACATTGCTTCGAGTTTTCTTTAGTTCCGCAGAGATTTTTTGGGCCAGGTATACCGATCGATGCTGACCCCCGGTACAACCTATGGACAGGGTCATGTAACTGCGGCCTTCTTTTTCAAAGCAGGGTATCCATTGCTGCATAAAATCAAGTATCGATTTTTCCATATTTGCTACAGCTGGAAAGCTTTCAAGGTATTCTATAACAGGTGTATCTTTTCCACTGAAGGGTCTTAAATGACCTTCCCAGTGAGGGTTGGGTAAACAGCGAACATCAAACATGAAGTCGGTATCGGCCGGCAAACCATGTTTAAAACCAAACGATTGAACCAGTATGGCCATGGTTTCGCTATCTTCTTGTAAAATTCGATTATTGATGATGTTGCGAAGTTCATGCACATTAAGATCGGAAGTGTCTATTGTAAGATCTGCATTGGAAGAAATATTTTTGAGCACACTGCGTTCAAGATGAATGGCTTCAACTAATGGCAGGCCTTTACGTGACAAGGGGTGTCTTCGTCGAGTTTCATTAAACCGGGTTAGTAATTTTTCAACTTTAGAAGTCAGAAAAAGAATTTCAACCTCGACATCCAGACCTTTTATTTCAGTGATGATACTTTCAAAATGAGCTATGTCCTGGATGTTACAGCGGGCATCAATTGCTACAGAAATCAGATCATATAGAGCAGGTTTGTTTTTTTTCATGGAGTGAACAAAATCACTCAATAAACAAACCGGCAAATTATCGACACAAAAATAACCAGCATCTTCTAACGTGTGTAAAGCGATGGTTTTTCCTGAGCCGGACAGGCCGCTGACGATGACAAGTTTCATTTTTTTAGTTTACTGTTATTCTTTTGAATTGGCTAATATGGCAAGCCTTTGCCTTTCAATAAAATCTTCCGCTGCATTATAACCGTTAATATGCATTAAGTGATTACGCGCAGCTGCTTCAACCAGTATGGCAAGATTTCTTCCCGGAGCAACTGGAAGTGTCATTTCAGGAATATCTATACCTAATACAGATCGGGTTTGCTGGATATTTCCAAGTCGGTCAAACTGATGGCTGTTTTTCATGGTGAAAGGAATCATATTAACGATCATGCGTAGAGTTTTATTTCTTCTTAAAGCATTACTTCCAAACATTGCTCTGATATTTAAGATACCAACGCCCCTGACTTCCATAAATTCATTGGATAAGCCGGGGTGAATACCATCAATGACTCCTGGAGCCATGCTGGAGAATTCAACGATATCATCGGCAATGAGTCGATGGCCACGAGAGATTAAAGATAAAGCTAGCTCACTTTTACCGACACCACTTTCCCCAATAATAAAAGTGCCAATGCTGTGAACTTCAACAAATACTCCATGTTTTGTTATGGTTTGAGTGAGAGCCTGGTTTAGAAAATACCTTGAATGACGTAATAGTGAGTTGTCATCAAGCTGTGATTTAAATACTGCGATTGATTCATTTGTGCAATATCTTATGATGGTATCCAGTGAAGGTGCATCGCGACTTAAAATAATTGTACTGAGAGACTGGTGGCAGAATTTTCCAAAGATATCCTGATGTTGTTCAGGACTAAGTGATTTTAAAAAATTTGCTTCCTGTATACCTATGATAACCACGCTTGACGGGCGAATAATGTTTAAATAATCAACCGTTACATAATCTGTGTTATCACCAGACTCCAACTGGATTTCACGATCTAGTCCAACCTGACCAGAGGCGAAAGATAACTTAAGTCTTTTTTGAAAGCGTTTATGAAATTCTCGAATTGTCAGGGTGGTGGACATGATTTCTACGCTAACATATCAATTGGGTTTTCAGGGTTGTGATTCTTTTTCAGCTTGTGTTATGACCTGAATAATATCATCAGCAGACTGGCTTAGACGAATTTTTTCAGTGACAGGTTTTTGACTAAAAATTTTTGCTAGAGAAGCCAGTATTTGCAGATGTTCATCGGTGGATTCTTCGGGGATAAATAGAACAAATATTAAATCAACTTTCTGTCTATCTATCGCATCATAATTGATGGGCGTATTTAGTTTAATGAAGTAGGCATGAGCATCTTTGATATTGCCAAGCCTTGCATGGGGTACAGCAATACCTTTGCCCAATCCGGTACTTCCCAGACGTTCACGTTCTAAAAGTTTATTGTAGATAGTGTTTTGAGGGAGAGATATCTCTTCTGCTACCTTTTCTGAAATTAGTTCAAGCAAACGTTTTTTGCTACTTATTTCGGAATTTATAAAGATTCGATTTGTCGCTAAAAGCGATGATATGGACATAATCGTATAACGTATTAATTTTGATTGATTTACTTACACAAAAAACAGTATATTCGCTTGGTAGCGAAATACAATTACCTTGCAAGGTAAAAAACAGGGAGGTTTAAGCTCCCTGTTTTTATTGGTTAGGCCATTTCCGGGATTGCACCCTTATTTCGATGGCTTTTAACTTTTTCTTTATGCTTTTTACCCTGACGATCTAATTTATCGACCATTCCATCAATCGCTGCATACATATCTTCCTGTTCATCATCGGCGTGCATATTGGCGCCACTTACATGCATAGTTGCTTCAGCTTTATGTCTGAGTTTCTCTACCGTTAGTACAACATGAATATCGAGAGCCTGGTCAAAATGTCTGTCCAGACGTTCTATTTTTTCATTCACGTAATTTCTAAGAGAATCAGTTATCTCGACATGATGACCGCTTAAACTTACTTGCATAGGATAATACCTCCTGAAGGTTACAAATTACTCATCACCTGGATGAGTGGTTTAACACTGCCATCATTGATGACAGTTGTTTGACTGCTTGTTCAATACTCGTCATGAACAAACAGTCCTATTCACATAAAAGTGATTTCAAAACAAGCGTTTACGTTCATTGGATGGTGGAATGTTCATAGCTTCACGATATTTCGCAATAGTGCGTCTGGCTACGTTTATTCCCTGGTCATCCAGCAAATTTGCAATTTTGTTATCACTTAACGGTTTGTTCGGTTTTTCCGCCGCGATCAGTTTTTTAATAATTGCCCTGATTGCAGTAGCGGAACATTCGCCACCATCGGCCGTACCGACATGGCTGGAAAAAAAGTATTTGAATTCGAGTACGCCTCTGGGTGTGTGCATGAACTTCATGGTAGTAACACGTGAGATAGTAGATTCATGCATTTCAAGTTCTTCAGCAATATCACGTAAAACCATGGGTTTCATGGCTTCGTCACCATAATCCAGATAATCATGCTGACGTTGCACGATAGAAGTGGCCACCCGTAGCAAAGTATCATTTCGACTTTGCAGACTTTTTATGAACCATTTGGCTTCCTGAACATTATTTCGCAGATAATTATTTTGTTCGCTGTTATCGCCTCTTTTGATCAATTTGGAGTATGTTTCATTGACCTTTAATCGAGGTGCGTTATCCTGGTTTATTTTCACACACCATTCACCTTTCACTTTGGATACATATACATCGGGTTTGATGTATTCAGCGTGCGCTGTACTGATGAGTTGTCCGGGGTGTGGATTGGTTGTTTGAATAAGCTTAATGATGTCTGCCAGCTCGGCATCATTTGCCTGTAACCGACGTTTTAATACAGCGATATCATTTTTTGCTAGATAATCGAGGTAATGATCGACCAGCGCGATAGCTTTTTTCAGGTGTGGAGTGGAAGAGTCATATTGCTGTAACTGAATCTTCATGCATTCTGAAGGTGTGCGTGAACCCACTGCAAGAGGATCAAAGTGCTGGATTAAATGCAGCATGGCCTCAATTTCATCCATCTCGATATCGGGATGTTGTGTTACCAATCCCTGGTGGATATCTTCAAGGGACTCTGTCAGATAACCTCTATCATCGATACCATCAATGAGAGCAAGCCCAATATCTTTGTCGGTCTCGGTTAAATGGCTACAGTCTAGTTGCCAGATAAGATGATCATATAGTTCATCTGTTGATTTTGCCTGGTTTTCAAAAAGGTCTCTGAAATCTTCCCCGTTTCCTGCACTGGTTTGAGAGATAGATGCGGTGGGGGTAGGGTCATAGATATCATCCCAGCCTGTATCTAAAGCAAGTTCATCGGGAAGTGTTTGTTGTGAGCGGTCTTCACTTAAAGAGTCGGCCGATGTTTTTATTTCAGTGATATCTTCTTTATCAGAGTCAGGCTGTTTATCCTGAAGTTGAACTTCAGAGAGATTATCTTCCTGTTCGAGTAGTGGGTTAGAATCTAGTGTTTCCTGTATTTCCACCTGTAATTCGATGGAAGATAACTGTAGCAGCTTGATGGCTTGCTGCAGTTGAGGGGTCATGGTCAGGCTTTGACCTATCTTCAGCTGTAAACTTTGCTTCATCTGAAGGTGTTGGCCTTTTGAGCTAGTATTATTGTTGTTCTCATAATTACTTTATAGCTTAAAATCCTTTCCTAAGTAAATCTTTCTTACTATTTTATCAGCAAGAACATGATCAGGGTCACCTTCTGCAAGCACTGTTCCTTCACCCATAACATAGGCTCTATCGCATACACCAAGGGTTTCACGCACATTGTGATCAGTAATTAATATGCCAATGCCACGTTGTGCCAGTTGTCGGATAATTGATTGAATATCGATGACTGAGATCGGGTCGACGCCGGCAAAAGGTTCATCCAGTAAAATGAACTGAGGTTCGTTGGCGAGAGCTCGTGCAATTTCCACCCGGCGCCTTTCTCCTCCAGACAATGAGATACCGAGGTTGTCTCGAATATGTTGAACCTGGAAATCTTCCAGTAATTGCTCTAACAGTTCATCCTGTTGAGCTGCATTTAAATCTTGCCGCATTTGCAAAATGGCACGAATATTATCCTGTACCGATAAGCCCCTGAATATTGAAGCTTCCTGGGGCAGGTAGCCTATGCCCTGCTGAGCTCGTTTATGCATAGGCAAGTGGGAGATAGGCTGGCCATTTAACTCAATTGAACCGCTATCGATATTGATGAGGCCAACTATCATGTAAAAGCAGGTAGTTTTGCCGGCTCCATTTGGTCCTAACAGTCCGATAATCTGGCCGCTTTGAACACTCAGGCTGACTGATTTTACAACTTCCCGGCCTTTATAACTTTTAGCCAGATTAGTTGCCTTGAGTTCGTTTTCTGAGTCCATTATTTAATGGTTTTATCACTGGTTGGAGTATTTTTCGGCTGAATAATCATGCGAACACGATTTTCGCCTTTTTTACTGCCAGCTTTAAGTGCATCTGTGTTGGTATTGATAGTGATCCATTCCCCATCGATGGTGTCTGCTTCACTTTGAAAACGGGCATCCCCCATTAATTTAAGTAATAGCTGGTTTTCGGTATAGATTATATTCCGTGCTCTTCCTGAAACGGGTTCATTGTTATCGTTCAGTTGCTTCAGGGTTGCGGGTGATCCTTCTATTTCAAGTTTTTGCAGATCATTATTGGCAGTGAAATGAAAAATAATTTTATCTGCTTCAATATGCAGGCTTCCCTGTATCATCTTTACATTGCCCTGATAAATACTGATGTGTTGACTGTCGTCTATGTCCAGCTTATCGGCTTCAATGTTAATGGGCTGGTTTTTGTCAGAGGATAAAGCAAACCCGGACAATGGCAGAATTAACAGCATAAATAGCAAAAGGAAGTCTTTCATTTTGGTATAGCTCATGATTTATCCTGTTGGTAAATAGCTTTAACTCGTTTGAATTTATAAGTGTTTTGATTCATATCCAGTTCGGCACTGGCTGCCTGCAAGTTTACGTTAGTTGTAGTTACAGTCATATGCATGGGAATCTGAACTAAATTTTGTCGAGGTTTGAGGTACATTAAATCAGTTTTGACCAGCATGGGTTGTTGTGAATTTCTTTTCAGTTCAACCTGCTGACGTAGTTCAAACTGATCGTTTTCATGTTTCAGTAAAGCAGATTCAGATTGAATAAACCAGGTAGATTTATCCCCGTTAAACTGTATGACGGGTTGCTGGATTTTTGAAGCATCTTCCTGAATATAATGTTGAAGCAGGGGAGACTGTAAATGGTAATGCAGAGAACCCTGCAGATTCATAGATTTATAGTTAATGTTACTTAAATAATAATCAATATTATCGGGTACCTGCAAAGGGCTCACTAGTGATATTGGTTTTTTTTCATCAAAAAACCACCCTAAACTCAGTGCTGCAGTAACAATAACGACAATGATTAGCAAGTAGCTACTTTTCATTCCAGGTAAGTTTCCAGTTTATCATCTAATAAACCCTGTGCCTGTAGGATAAACTCGATAGCTTCTCTGGCAGCTCCTGTTCCACCGGGTCTATCGGTAATGTAATCAGCATGTTTTAACACGAATGGGTGAGCATCTTGCACAGCAATAGCCATGCCGACTTTGGTCATCACCGGTAAATCGATAACATCATCACCCATGTAAGCTATTTGTTCAGCTTTTAAACCGGTAAGCTGTAACAGCTCGGCGAAAGCAGGGCGTTTATCTCTATACCCTTGAAATACGATTTCTATACCTAAATCTTTCATGCGATGTTCCACTACATTTGATTTTCGGCCTGTGATGATGGCTGCCTGAAGCCCACATTCGAGTAGCATTCGTAAACCATGCCCATCTTTGGAATGAAAGGCTTTGTATTCCTGCCCCTGATTATCAAAAAAAAGGGTGCCACTGGTTAACACTCCATCCACATCAAAAATAACCAGTTTGATGTTTTGGGCGAGTTTGATAATTGTATCCATAAGATTATTTTGTGAGTTTAAATGATTTTAACTAGACAATACCTGCTCTTAATAAGTCATGCATGTTTAATGCACCCTGAACCTCTCCATTTTTATTGGTGACTATCAATGCGTTTATGGCATTACTATCCATTAAATTTAGTGCTTCACTGGCAATTTGTTCAGCGTCAATGGTGACACAGTTTGTGGTCATATGGTCTTTGACCATGGCAGTCTGGATATTGGCCTGACTATCCAGAGTTCGGCGTAAATCTCCGTCGGTGTATATTCCAAGTAAATGATTTTCTTTATCATGGATGGCTGTCATGCCTAATCCTTTATCACTCATTTCCAGTAAAGCCTGCTTCAAGCTGGCATTTGATGAAACAACAGGGATTCGATCACCTGTGTGCATAATATCTTTTACTCGAAGTAATAAACGTCTACCGAGGCTACCACCGGGGTGTGACCGTGCAAAATCTTCCTCGGTAAATCCACGCGCTTCGAGCACAGCAATGGCAAGTGCATCACCCATTGCTAAACTGGCGGTAGTACTTGAAGTGGGTGCCAGTCCAAGTGGACAGGCTTCCTTTTCAACACCTACATCGAGATTAATATCAGCCATTTCAGCCAGGGTTGATTTTTCATTTCCAGTGAGTGAGATTAGCGGAACTGGAAGTCTTTTCAATAATGGTAAAAGAGTAATAATTTCAGCCACTTCGCCAGAGTTTGACAATGCGATGACAAGATCTGTTTCGGTAATCATGCCCAGGTCTCCATGACTGGCTTCACCCGGATGCATAAAAAAAGAAGGGGTGCCGGTGCTGGCAAGAGTAGCGGCAATCTTGTTGCCAATATGTCCAGATTTGCCCATGCCGGTAACGACGATACGTCCTTTGCAGGCCAGAATCATTTCGCAGGCAGTATGAAATTTCTGATCAATACGATCGATTAATGCGTTAATCGAATCGGCCTCTGTTTTTAAAACAGCAATGCCCAGTTGTTGGTATGAATGTTCAGTCATGAGATCGCTCTAGCTGGCAATGACCTGATAATACAAAAATGTCTGATAAAGTACAAAGCTGGAGAGTAATATAAAACCCTTGGCGCGAGTAATGATGCAACAGCTATCTTTAGGGAGCTGGGAAAGCAGGTACAGTAATGCCGTTAATGCCAGCATCACGGGTAAATCACGAGCAATTGCAGTGGGCGAGATAGTAAAATCTACCATGACCGATGGTAAACCGATAACCGCTAAAGAGTTAAACAGGTTTGAGCCAATCACATTTCCCATTACCAGTTCGGGCTCACCCTTACGAGCTCCGGCAATAGCAGCAGCAAGCTCAGGCAATGAAGTGCCAAGTGCAACAATGGTCAGACCGATGATTAATTCGCTAACACCTAATTCGGTGGCAATGTTTACGGCACCCCAGACCAGAAGTTTGGAACTGCCGACCAGCACCAGTAAACCAACCAATGTCCACACTAGTGCTCGATTGGTTGACATATCCTGTGGAATTTCCTGTTCCAGTTCTGATGAGATAGCATCATTTTTATCTGTTTTGCTAAAACGAACCAGATAAGTCAACGCCAGGGTTAAAAAGCCCAGTAACAATATTCCATCAATCAGGTTTAGTTCTGTATCCCATAAAACCCAGGTCATCAGGGCGGTGGCAAAAAGCAGGATTGGGAACTCGCGTTTCACCAGTTTAGAAGTGAAGGTGAGGGGTATCACCAGTGCGGTTGCACCCAGGATTAATCCAATATTGGCAATGTTAGATCCTAGTGCATTACCTATAGCCAGATTGGGCGTATTATCAAATACTGAAAATAGAGATATTAAAATTTCTGGTGCTGAGGTGCCAAAACCAATGATAGTGATACCAATAATTAGTGTTGATACCCCCAGGTTTCTGGCTATAACTGAGGCGCCTTCAACAAAATGATCAGCACTCCAGACCAGTAAAGCAAGGCCGATAACTATGGCAACTATGGATAGTATCACTATTTAAAAACTGTCAGTTGACATGAATAATCCAACTCGTAAATCTTTGGCTGAGTAAATTTCACGACCATCTACTTCCATGGTGGCATCTGCTATACCCATCACAAGCTTGCGCATGATCAGACGTTTTAAATGGATTTTATAGGTTACCTTTTTTGCTTCAGGTAAAACTTGTCCAAAGAATTTTACTTCGCCTGCACCTAGAGCACGTCCATGACCCGGACCACCTTTCCAGCCCAGGTAAAAACCGATCAGTTGCCACATGGCATCCAGTCCCAGGCAACCGGGCATGACCGGATCGGTTTTGAAATGGCAGTCAAAAAACCACAGCTCTGGTTTAACATCCAGTTCTGCTTCGATATAACCTTTGTCGAAATCACCGCCATCTTCAGTGATGCTGATAATACGATCAAACATTAACATTGGGGGTAAAGGTAGTAATGCATTGCCTTCACCAAAAACTTTGCCATTGCCACAGTCGATGAGTTCGTTGCGGGTAAAGCTGTTTTGACTGGTTAGATCTGCCATAATATTCGGGTGTAGTTAATCAGGATGCGAACACTAACGATTCGGCCCTGTTTTTTCCAGTAAAATCTTTGTGCATGATTCAATATCTGCCATAAAACTTGTCAAACTAAAACAGTAAATGAATAAAAATATCAAGGTCGGGCTTTTTGATTGGACTCAATTTCCCGCAAAAAAGAACTTTTACCCCGAAGACCTGCCTGCTGAATGGAAGCTTTCTTTCTATGCCAATGAGTTTGAGACCGCCTGTATTGATATTGATAAAACTGAAAATGAACTTCTTTCTGATGAATGGTTTGACGATCTACCAGAAAACTTTGATTTATCTTTTGTTTTATCTCGGGCTAATCAATTCGAGCAAATATCGCAATTGTTTGATTCCTGTGAGTTGAAATTAAACTATTTGCTCATAGATGAGCAGGAACGTGACATTTTGTTACAAAACTATACTGACAACACTGTATTATTGAGGGCTGGAATCACTTGGCCAGAGCAAATCATTTCGCCAGTCTCTTTGTGGACTCCTGAAGTTCATGCCAAATCAGCAAAAATAGCATTGCTGCCTGATATCGACAATAAACGTTTATATCGAGAATGGATTGAACTTTGGATACGGGATAATAGTCAACAGGAGCTGACATTGTGGCTGGATGGCTCTACTGCCCGTTATTCTACAATGAGTGATTTACGTACTTTAGTTCAGTTAATGGGGTATTAACTGAAATATGGAAGTATTATCCTAAAAAACGCAGTTGAATCATGAAAGTTTATGCAACACCTTGATGCACCTGATAAAGTCATAAATACCCTCTTCACCAATCAGGTGACCACGGCATTTTTGACTTTACCATGCACATCGATCTGTTACGCATCTTTTTCACGCTCAACTGTGTTTTCCAGGATTATTTGAGATAAATCTAACATGGTGTTGAATACACTAAATTGTTAGAATCGCGCCACTTTTTTGCACCTAAATTTATGACACAAGCACTTATTCAAATTCGTAACCTGCATTTCAGTCGAGGCCAGAGCAAGATTTTTGATGGTATCGATATGGATATTCATGCGGGTCGTATCACCGCAATCATGGGGCCAAGTGGTACAGGAAAAACGACCCTGCTGAAATTGATTGGTGGACAGCTTAGACCCGATGACGGTGAAATTATTGTTGATGGTTTGAATGTTCATCAGTTAAAACGCTCAGACCTTTATAAACTGCGAAAGAAAATGGGCATGCTGTTTCAGTCTGGAGCTTTGCTAACCGATCTCACTGTATTTGAAAATATTGCTTACCCGTTGCGCGAACATACCAATCTGAGTGAATCGATGATCCACAGTATGGTATTAATTAAATTGCAGGCTGTTGGTTTAAGTACGGCCCATGTTTTGATGCCAGCTGAGCTTTCGGGTGGCATGGCGCGGCGTGTTGCCCTGGCTCGTGCACTGGCGCTTGATCCCATGATGATTATGTACGATGAACCTTTTACCGGTCAGGATCCAATTTCACTGGGTGTGTTAGTGAAACTTATTCGTGAAACCAACCATGCCCTTAAGTTAACCAGTATTCTGGTTTCTCATGATGTGGAAGAAACCATGTCAATTGCTGATGATGTGAAAATTATATCGCAGGGCAAAGTCGTTGCCGAAGGCACAAAAAAGGAAATCCAGCATTCAGACTCCCCCTGGGTTCGACAGTTTATTGATGGACAGGCAGATGGACCGGTACCATTTCATTATCCTGGCGATAGTATTGAGCAACAACTTTTGCAGGGTGTTAAATGAAAGCCTTGAATCGTCTATTTACTCGCCTGGGGCGGGGTTCAATATTTTTAACTAAAATTCTGTCCGGTATTCCTCAATTATTTTTGCGCTTTGGCCTGGTCGTGCAACAATTGTATTCAGTGGGTGTTAAGACACTTTTTATTACGCTGGTTGCAGGTTTATTTGTGGGCATGGTACTGGCATTACAACTGTATTATACCCTGAGCACATTCGGTGCCACCGATACATTGGGCATGCTGGTGGATCTGTCGCTGGTTCGAGAGTTAGGGCCTGTGGTAGCAGCTTTATTATTTGCCGGTCGGGCGGGTTCAGCACTAACGGCTGAAATAGGATTGATGAAAGCAACTGAACAATTATCGGGTCTTGAAATGATGGCGGTTGATCCTGTTGATCGTATTATTGCACCACGTTTTCTTGCTGGCGTTATTTCAATGCCTTTACTGGCAGGAATTTTTAGTGCAGTTGGCATACTCGGTGCTTATAGCGTAGGCGTGGATTTATTAGGGGTGGATTCCGGTGCATTCTGGTCACAGATTCAGGCTAAGGTAGATTTTTATGATGATGTACTGAATGGCATTATCAAAAGTTTTGTATTTGGATTTATTGTCAGCTGGATAGCAGTATTTGAAGGTTATGACTGTGTCCCAACGTCGGAAGGGGTGTCCAGTGCGACAACCCGAACTGTGGTGAATTCTTCACTGGCTGTTCTGGCGATGGACTTTGTATTAACTGCAATCATGTATCAATGAGGAAATGAAATGTTTCGTAGTGTCGAAATAAGTGTAGGTATTTTTGTTGGAATAGGGCTGGCTGCGCTTTTTATGCTAGCAATGCAGGCCAGTAATCTGGGCAGTTTTACCAGTGAAGGTGCGTATCAGGTGAGAGCACGCTTTGATAATATCGGCGGGCTTAAAGTGAAATCTGCGGTAAAGGCAGGTGGTGTAAAAGTTGGCCAGGTTTCCAATATAGATTATGACTCGGAAACTTTTGAAGCAGTTGTGGTGATGAATATTGAAGACAAGTTCAGTCAGTTTCCACGCGATACCATAGCCAGCATCTTTACCTCAGGTTTACTGGGTGAACAATATGTAGGGCTTGAGCCGGGTGGCGATGAAAAATTTCTGGGTAATGAATCTGAGATTCGTTTAACTCAGTCAGCGATGGTTCTGGAACAATTGATAGGTCAGTTTCTATTCAGTAAATCGGAAGATAAAGGCAACGAGTAATAGCTGATGAAAACTTTACTTTTTTTCATAGTCATTTTTATCTCTGCACCGGCTGCAGCGGTAACGACTATAAATCTGGATCAGGCTATCGAAATGTCTCTGCTAGCCGATCCTCGAATTGAAGAAAAAAGGGCTTATGTCCGAAAAGCACAGGCACTTCTTCAGGAAGCAGAGGGTTCGGGTGGATTACGTTATTCAATAGACGCATATCTTGCAATTACTACCGGTGTTGATGGCGGTTTTTATGAAAATGGTGAAACCAGTTGTACCACCGATTGTGCCCCCCGGGATGATACTTATGAATTTGAAGACGGCCTTTCATTGTGGAGCACATTTACTTTCAGCATTATCAAGCCGTTAACAACTTTTGGCCAGCTGGAAGGATATCAGGAAGCTGCTCGCAATAATATTCTGATTAAACAGCAGGATATAACACTGGAAAAGGAAGCTATTAAACTGGATGTGGTTAGAGCTTATAACGGTTACCTGGCGGCCAGAGATGGTCGCTATCTACTACAGGATACGAAGAAACGTCTGCAGTCAGCCCATGACCTGGTGAAAGGCTGGTTAGATGAGGATAACGGAAAGGCTAAATTATCTGACCAATATGCTCTTGAAGCAGGGCTTGGACTGGTAGAAAGTTTACTGGCAGATACATCTGCACTTGAAGCAATAGCGATGGAAGGTTTGAAACTATTAACTGGGCTCGATCGTAGTGAACAGCTAGAGCTTGAAGATAGACGTCTTCGAGCCGGAGCTTTACCCGATAATACCCTGGATGAATGGATAGAAATTGCATTATCCAATCGCGTTGAATTTAAACAGGTAGAAGCAGGTCTGGCAGCAAGAAGAGCATTGGTAGCTGCAAAACGTGCCAGTAAAAAGCCTATAATATTCGCGGGCATTGCGGGTTCTGCAGCATATGCTCCCAACCGTGATCATCTGGATAATCCTCATATCTTTGATCCCTTTAACCATGCTGCTTTATCACCATTGATCGGAATGCGCTGGCAATGGGAGGCAGATGCACAACCGGCACGTGTGGCTCAGGAACAGGCTGAACTGGATGCGTTATTGCATAAAGCTTCTTTTGCTCGAAAAGGTATTCCGTTCCAGGTGGCAGAGCAATTTCATTATGTACAGGCTAAATACAAGTCTTTGAATGCTATGAAAAACAGTGCTCAATCAGCTCGGCGCTGGATGATAGCGAGTTACACTGATTTTGAAGCAGGATTAGAAGAAGCGGATAAGATATTGACTGCTTTGCAGGCATATGTTCTTGCTTATGCAGAATATCTGAAAATTGTGAATGACTACAATAATCACCTGTCTAAATTAAATAGTGTAAGTGGAGTTTACGAATGAACATTAAAGCACTCATTGCTGGTTTGTTAATGTTGCTGATACAGCCTGTTGTATTCGCTGGAGATTCAGTACCTGAATTACTCATCAAACAAACTGCGAACGATGTATTAGATAACATAAAATCAAATAAAGACGAATACAATGCTCAACCAGGAAAACTGTATGCCATGGTTGATAATAAAGTTTTACAGCACTTTGATTTTAACAGAATGACGAACCTGGCTTTAGGACGTTATAAACGTAAAGTGAAGGCAGATCAGAAAACTAAACTGGTGGATGCGTTTCGTAGTATGTTGGTCAGAGCTTACGCAAAAGCATTACTCGAATATAATGATGAAGTCATTCTTTTCCTGCCAATGCGCGGAAAAATTGATAAAGGTGAAGTTACTATTCGAACAGAGATTGAACAACAGGGTGGGTTTCCTATTCCCATTAATTATGAAATGTATGAAAACAAAGGAATCTGGCAGGTTTACGATCTGAGTATTGATAACATTAGCCTGGTGACCAATTATCGATCAAGCTTTGCTCGAGAGATTAAAGCAAAAGGGGTCGATAGCCTGATCAAAACGCTGCAGAATCGTAATAAGGAAGAGAGTTAAGGGCATGGATGTTGAGGTTTCTTTTGATAACAGTAATCAATACATTCAGGTAAAAGGGGATTTAACCTCAAAAACGGTGATGAGTGCATTGAAGCAGTTTTCCCGTGAATGTAAAACACTACCAAAGTGGGTGATTGATTTTACTCAGGTGACCAAAGTTGATAGTTCGGCAATTGCCATGTTGATCGAATTAAAGCGAAATGCACTGAAGAATAAAAAATCAATTTCTTTTATTTATTTGCCCGCTGCATTACTCAAAATTGCCAGATTGAGTCAGGTTGAAGACTTACTCAAAGAGAAACCCTGATACCCTATCTGCATTAGCATCTGCTACAATACGCCGTTGCACATACTGTTCTGACCTAAAGTGATTGGTTAGGGCTGTAATTACTTTGAATTTATGAATTATCCAGGCTTTATTTTATGAATAAACTGATTATAAATGGCGGGACTCCAATATCCGGTACGATTCGCGCATCCGGTTCCAAGAATGCTGTACTCCCCATTTTGGCAGGTACTTTACTTGCAGATGGCCCCGTTGTTGTCAGAAATGTACCTCACCTACACGATGTGACCACCACCATGGAGTTACTTGGACGCATGGGCGTGCAGATCACTATTGGTGAGAAAATGAGTATCGAAGTAGATCCGAGCACGATTGAAAATACTTTTGCACCGTATGAACTGGTGAAAACCATGCGAGCGTCAATATTGGTACTAGGGCCGTTGCTGGCTAAATACGGTACTGCCGAAGTTAGTTTACCGGGTGGTTGTGCGATTGGTGCACGTCCGGTCAATTTGCACCTGATGGGACTTGAAGCCATGGGTGCCGATATCAAGGTTGAAGAAGGTTATATCCGAGCAAAATGTGAACGCTTGAAAGGAGCCCGCATTGTAATGGATCAGGTTTCTGTAACTGGCACCGAGAATCTGATGATGGCTGCGGCATTGGCCGATGGTGTGAGTATTATCGAAAATGCTGCTAGAGAACCTGAAGTTGTTGATCTGGCCGATTTTATTAATGCGATGGGTGGAAAAGTACAAAATGCAGGCACTGATACTATCACTATCGAAGGTGTTGATAATTTAACCGGATGTGATTACACGGTGTTGCCTGATCGCATTGAAACAGGTACTTATCTGGTCGCAGCAGCAATTACTGGCGGTAAAGTTCTGGTTAAAGATACGGATCCAAAATTACTGGATGCTGTGCTCGCCAAGCTGGAAGATGCAGGCGCTATCATCGATACAGGTGAGGACTGGATTGAACTTGATATGGAAGGACGTAAACCAAAAGCAGTTAATATTAGAACTGCGCCTTATCCTGCTTTCCCAACGGATATGCAGGCACAGTTTTGCGCACTGAATGCAGTCGCCTCCGGTACCGGTTCGGTGACAGAAACTGTTTTTGAAAATCGCTTTATGCATATTCAGGAAATTGTCAGAATGGGCGCTAAAGTTCATGTCGAAGGTAATACTGCAATTATTGATGGTGTCGACAACCTTAATGGTGCGCCTGTCATGGCCACAGATCTACGTGCATCAGCCAGTTTAATACTGGCTGGACTGGTTGCCAAAGGCGAAACTGTCGTAGAGCGTATCTATCATATTGATCGTGGATATGACCATATCGAAGAAAAGCTTTCCTGCCTGGGTGCCAAAATTCGAAGAACCGCTGATTAATCAGCCTTTAAGTAAATAGTAAGTAAACAAGACTCATGTCCGATAAAATCACCATAGCTTTAGCCAAAGGTCGCATTCTTAAAGAAACCCTGCCGTTATTAGAACGAGCTGGTATTACGCCACAGGATGACCTGGAAAAAAGTCGAAAGTTAATTTTCAACACCAATCATGACAACATCAATCTGGTATTAATTAGATCAGCGGATGTGCCTACTTATGTGCAATATGGTGCCGCAGATATGGGCATTGCCGGTAAAGATGTATTACTGGAACATGGTGGCGAAGGATTGTATGAGTGGGTCGATTTACATATTGCTCCGTGCAAGCTAATGACAGCTGGTTTTGCAGATAAGGAATTACCTAAAGGACGCCTTAAAGTGGCTACCAAGTACACGGGTATTACGCGTGACTATTTTATGAAACTTGGACGCCAGGTCGAACTGATCAAACTCTATGGCTCGATGGAATTAGCACCTATTGTGGGTCTGTCAGATATGATTGTAGATCTGGTGGATACCGGTAATACCCTGAAAGCTAATGGACTGGTTCCACAGGATTTTATCATGCAGATTACATCACGTTTAATTGTTAACCGGGCCTCGTTAAAAATGAAAAACAAGGCTTTAAAGCAGGTTATCGAGAAAATTGAAAATGCTGTGAAACAGCCTGAGCAAGCACTCTGAGTGGTAAGACGATCATGAGTATAGAAATGAAAATGTTAAGCAGCCAGGATGAAAATTTCTGGTCTGATATGGAAAAATTACTAGCCTGGGAATCTGTTTCTGATGATCAGGTTTTCAATACGGTGAGTGAAATTCTGTCCAGTGTGCGCACCCAGGGTGACTCGGCTGTTATTGATTACACTCTGCGTTTTGATGGGCTGCAAGTGTCAGATATGTCTGAGCTTGAAATGCCTGCATCGACTTTAAAATCTGCTTTTGATGGTTTACCTGAAGATCAGCGTAATGCACTTCAAACTGCCAAACAACGCATAACCCGTTATGCAGAAAAACAGAAAATGTCTTCCTGGGAATATGAGGAAGAAGACGGAACGGTACTGGGTCAAAAAATTACCCCGCTGGATCGAGCCGGACTGTACGTACCCGGTGGTAAGGCTGCTTATCCATCATCTGTTTTAATGAATGCAATACCTGCCAAGGTGGCTGGTGTTAATGAATTGATCATGGTTGTGCCGACTCCAAATGGACTGGTGAATGATCTGGTATTGGCTGCGGCACATTTATCTGGTGTGGACCGGGTTTTTACTATAGGTGGAGCTCAGGCAGTTGCAGCTTTAGCGTATGGCACTGAAACAATACCGCAGGTTGATAAAATAGTAGGGCCTGGAAATATCTATGTGGCCACGGCCAAACGTATGGTATTTGGTGCAGTAGGTATTGATATGGTTGCCGGACCTTCTGAAATTCTGGTGGTGTGTGATGGTAAAACCGATCCTGACTGGATAGCCATGGATCTGTTTTCTCAGGCTGAGCATGATGAAGATGCCCAGTCAATTCTGGTATCAGACGATGCGGATTTTCTGATCAAGGTTAAACACAGCATCGATAAGTTATTAGAAGAAATGCCACGCAAGGGCATTATCCATACATCTCTCAGCACTCGTGGTGCTTTAATTCATGTACAGGATTTAGATCAGGCTATTGAAGTCGCCAATTACATTGCGCCTGAACATCTGGAATTATCGATAGAAAATGCTGCAGAAGTTGCTAAATCAATTCGACATGCAGGCGCTATTTTTATGGGGCGTTACACAGCCGAGGCATTAGGTGATTATTGTGCGGGTCCTAATCATGTTTTACCCACATCACGCACAGCACGGTTTTCATCACCGCTAGGCGTGTATGACTTTCAAAAACGTTCAAGCTTGATTGGCTGTTCAGCACAAGGTGCGTCAGAGTTAGGCAAGGTTGCTTCGGTCCTGGCACATGGTGAAGGTTTAACCGCACATGCGAGATCAGCTGAGTACCGTATTAAATAATACTGCGGTGCGCACGACGTAGCGCCTACTGAGATTTAGCGACCAGGGTTAGCACATCATAATTTGCAACCACTTCATCATTCTGATTGATGAGGGTTGTATCCCAACGGACTTCGCCATAATCTTCGTTTTCACGGTTAACTTTTTGTTTACAGGTAAACTGCACCTGAATCTCATCACCAGGATAAACAGGGCTTGAAAAGCGTAAGTTATCCATTCCATAGTTAGCCAGTACCGGGCCTTCATCGGGCCACACAAATAAACCTGCTGCCATTGAAACCAGGAAGTAACCATGTGCCACTCTTCCTTCGAAAAAGGGATTACGTTTAGCAGCAGCTTCATCCATGTGGGCGTAAAATTTATCACCGGATAACTCGGCAAAAGCTTCGATATC